>JALOTR010000206.1 GCA_025457805.1 Akkermansiaceae bacterium
ATATTCTTCGCATCGCTGAGGTTCCTGAGGGTGATGTTGCCAGTGCCGATGGCAATGTTCTCGCTGAACGTGGCCACCAGATTTGCGCCGACGGCCACGCCGGTGGCGTTGTCAGCAGGATTGCGCTTGGTGATCCTCGGTGCAGTGGTGTCGCGAGCTGCGGGAACACCATAGTTGACGATCTGGAATCCGGATGGGCCGATGTGGTTGAATCCATTTCCCCATATCTTGAGGTTCAAGGAAGGATTGCTCAGGCCTCGGAAGACGATGTAGTTTCCCGCCTTGGTGGCATTGGTGATTTCCACAAAACCTTTGAACTGTCCGGCAAGCAAGGTGAAGCCCCGTTCGGCCCCTCCATTGAGAACGACCTTGCCGGTGCCATCGCCAAATTGCGCGGAAGCGGAACCGAGGTAAACGATAAGATCATAGGACGAATAAGGAATGTTTGAGACATCCATGTCGAACAGGGCAGATTTGTCGTAGGGATCTTCCGTGCCATTGCATTGTGCGTTCATGAGATCCCCGTTGCCGCCTGCAAAAAGGGGATGGGGCACATCCGAATAGGTGCCGCCGTTGCGAACATCATTGAGCCTCATGGTTGCCGTTGATCCCACATTGCTGGTGAGCGTGAACGGAGCGGCGGGGGCATCCAGTCCCCACGGGACTTCGTAGTTCTGCCAGCCGCTGACATGGAACGCGCCCAGCCCGGCGGATTCTCCGGATTCGAGCGTCACGGCATTCTGACGGTATGGGCCATACACATAGAAATTGACGCTCATCAGATTCATCGGCCCGCTGCCCAGAGTCCTGGCGCTGGACGGTGCTGAGGCCGTGGTGATGTTCCCGGCCGCGCTCTTGTCGCGGGCCTGCACGGTGAAGGTGTAGCTGGAAGAAGGGGCGAGTTTGGTTGCGGTGTAATTCCGGCTGCTTTGCCACGGGCTGCTGGTTCCCAGCGTCACGTTGTTGAAGCGGTATTCCACGCCGCTGGGATCGCTGGCGGCGGTGGCGGTCATCGTGATCGATGTGGAACTGCCAGTTTGCGGGGGCACCGCGAAACTCATCGGCTTCGGGGTCGGAGCGGTGGTATCGGGAGCTCTGGTGGTAAAGTTCCAAGTCTTGTCATTGTTGATGCCCGCAAAGTCCAATCTGGCGGTGTCGTCGATGGCGGTCGCCCCGATTTGGACGGCATAGTTTTTGCCGCCGAGGAGGAGCGCCTTCGGGTTGATGATCAGGGTTGCGCCGGAGATGGTGACTTGGGCGGTGTCGGTGACCGGGATGACCGTCTGTGTCCCATCACTCAGGTTCTTGATCGTGATGTTGCCGGTGCCACGCACGATGTTTTCGCTGAAGGTCGCCACAAGGTCGGCGGCGTGCGCTACGCCGGTGGCATTGTCGGCTGGATTGAGCGCGAAGATCACGGGCGCGGTAGTGTCCGGTCCGCCGCTGCTGTTGCTTTTGAAGAGGTAGGCTTGGGGGATGATGTTGCCATTGAGTCCCGCGAACGACGGACCGGTCCACTTGAGTTTGGCGACGGCGGAGCCGGTGTTCTCGTAGTATTCAAGGAAGAGCGGCACCTTTTGCCCGGCGGTCAGGGAGATCGATTGGCCATCGGTCCAGCGGGTGGATCGATCGTTCAGATTGTTGATGACGGGCACGCCATTGAGATAAGCGCGGACACCGTCACTGGTGAGGCCTGATAATCTATATGTGCCGGTTTCGGGGGCGAGCAGGTAACCGCTCCAGCGGGCGCTGAAGGTGTCGGCGCTGATGGAGGGGGCGGGTGCCCCGGTGCCCCAGTCGAAGTTGATCTGGGGATCGGTGCGGGTGAGCACCGGGCTGGTGAAATTGGCGTTGTCGAAATAAGCGCCCACGATGCCGGTGCCGGAAGAGCCGACGATGATGGAGACTGTGGCGGGATCGGAGGTTGTTAGAGAGTCCTTGATTTGGAAGGCGAACTTGTCAGTGCCCGTGAAGCCGACCTTGGGGGTGTAGGTGAGGTTGGGGGCGGTGCCGGTGAGGGTGCCATTGGCGGGATTGGTGATGTTGAGGAACCTGAAAGAACCACGTGGCGAAGCACCGGTGAGGGTGACGGCCTTCGCTCTGGTCGTGGTCACGATCTGGGAATGGGCGACGCATTTTCCGAGCTTGGTGGCCGGGGAGGAGATGGCATTTTCGAGCAATCTGATCGTATCAGCAAGTTCCGCGTGGGGCAGTCCACCGTCCCACAAACGCAAGTTCCAAGCCTTGCGGACTTCCCTAAGCCTGGGCAGGGTGTAGCGGGCGGCATCGCCGTAGGCAACAAGTGCTCTCAGGGCTACGATGAGGTATTCGCCCGATCCCCATTGAAAACCGTTCGGGTCATTGAGCATGGCGAAGGCGAGCGGGATGCCCTCGTTGATTTTGTTTTCCACCATGAAGGCCAACGCATTGGCGCGGCTGCCTGAGCTGAACATGCGGTCGGCAGGGGTATCTGAGGAAACCACCTCAACCAACTCCGGAAAGAGGTTTTGCAAGTCGGTCAAACTCAACCGCTCTCTGGCGAATGCGGCAACGGGGCTGCGATAGTAACCCGTGGGCAGCAGCAGCCCGGCACGGAGCGCGGGATAGAGGTGGGTTTCCTTCGGAGCATTGATGGTATATGCCGCCAGTTGATTGAAGAGAATATCGGAGAGTGTGGAATTGCTGAACTGCAAGGGGTCGGACCAATTGATGACATTATGATCGGCGGGGGCATTGGCGATGAAGGCATTGATCAAAGTGTCGCGATGGGTGCTGACGGTGCTGGCGTCATAGTTGCGGATGGCCGCAGCGACCTTCTGACGGACCCAGTGGTCGGGATCACGTTTCGGCCCATTGAGCATGCCGACGAGGGTGGGCAGGGCGGTGGTGTCCTTGCGGTAACCAAGGGTCTCGGCGGCGCTTTGGCGAACATTGGGATTCGGGCTGGCAAGCAGGCCGCGCAGGGTGGTGAGGTTCGCGGAGGACAAGGTTTCGGTAGCGAGTTCGAGCGAGGCGTAATAACGCACGACGGGGTCATAATGGCCGAGGAAGGTGAAAAGCTGGGAAATGGACAGGCCGGCCCGATCCACACGGAAGTAACCTGCGGAGACCGCGTTGGCGATTTTGGTGGAGTCGAGCTTGTAGGTCGGATTGAGATTTTTTCCGGTGATGTGGAGTTGTTTGAGCGGGAGGCTGTAGGTGAGCAGGTTGATGGCGGTGCCTTTGACACCGGATGAGGCGGAATTTCCGAGATAGGTGCCGTTTCCTGTGGAGGCACCGTCGTAATAGTCGTTGTTCTCGCTGTCGTGGGCGAACGAGCCGTTCGTGCGGCGGGTGAGATCGAAACGCCAGAGCAGCTGCTTGAAGTGCCCGGAGGCGGCAGCATCCCCACCCATGCCGGCACCGAGAACGGCCCACAGCAGGCCCAATTCCTGTCCGGCATGCCCCACTTCGACACCGACCCAACCGGCGATGGACATGCGGCTGAAGTATTCGGTTTCGACGGCACGGCCGGTTTGCAGTCCGAAGAACACGGCTGCGGAGGCATCCTTGCCGTTGGAGGCGTGCCATAAGGTGGGCATGTGTTCGCCATAGGGGATGCCACCTTTGTTGACGTAGGAGCCGAGGAAGCCGGTTCCACGTTGGATGGCGGTATTGATTTTCGGATCGATGGGCTGGCTGGCGGCCAGCAGGGCCTTCTTGCCGAGCACCATCGCGATGTTGGCAATGTTTCCCGCCGCGTTGACCGGACCGTAGCCGCTGGCGAAGCGGCGACCTGAGCCATCCTGCAGGATTCCCCCGGGTCCGTGGTTGTAGGTGCCCCACATGCTTTGGAATTCGGCGAGCCAGAGCGTGTAGGCATTGATGCTCGGTACGACCTGGGAGTCGTTGGTCAGAAGATAATACTCGGATTGGAAAACCAACTCATAGGCGGTGCCCCAGATCCAGGTTGCATCATCCGGATTTGCCCACTGGTACTGTAAAGACTGACCGGAGAGGGAGCGGGCGTAGGTTTGCAGGCGGGTGCGGGCCGTGCGGTAACTGCCGGCATTCGGATCGCCTGGGGCAACCACATTCGGAACGCTGGCGAGAAGGGCGAGAGCGTTGATGGCGTTGGCGTGGGAGTCGGCGGTGTTCAAATAGTCCGGGTCATCAAGGAGTTCGCCGACCATCTGGTTGCGGGTGTTCGCAAGGATCGCTGAGGATTTCGGGCAGTTGTAGGGAGCGGTCGCCGAGTATTCACCGAGCGTGGGGATGGGGATGTTGACCTCGGTGGTGGTGCCCGCCCGCCAGCGTTTGACACGAAGGGTGCCCGCGCCGGATTTCTCCGCGTTTGTAATGGCGGTGCCGAGTGCTTTGCGGGCGTCAGACGTGAAATTCGGAACCGTGCCGGAGTTGGCGGTGATGGCACCGAGGATCACATCGTTCACCGCCAGCACGGTATTACCCGGCGAATCTACGGTGGTGATGAGGATTTGGCGACTCGCATCGGAAATTCGGCCTGATGCTGCGTAATCGAATCCGTCGGTATGGAAGTAGATCCATCCGCGCAAGCCGGTGGGGCCGAGGTTGAAGGTCTTGGAGCGGTCGATGCCCGCGATGACCCCCGGGGCGGTGAGGTCGGGCGGAGTGATTTGCGCCGTGCAGATTCCTGCGATGAAGATGTTAAGCCCCATCAGCAGGAATAGGAGACGACGGGTTGAATATTGTAAGCTACGGCAAATATTCATGATGGTGATCTATTTGAACATTCGAAGTCTTTGGTGCCAGGAAATCGTTCTTGCGGGAAATCTGTTAGAATTGACCCGGCCGGCATTTCCCCAGTCGCCGCAAATGGAGCGCAGGGATCGTTGTAACTGGTGAATGCGAGCAGGACTTTCAAAGCATTGCCTCAATCAAGGCCATTTGATTCGACCATCAAGCCTGTTTCGAGTAAACTGACAACTTCGGCATTTTTCACATCCCGCAAAACAACGTGCCCCAGACCACAAACCGATCTGGGACGCTTAGGCAGTTCGAGCACAGCATCAGGATTTCGCCTTCAAAAACAGGCGCGTTATTGCCGTGGCAACCTTTTCAAATCCACAAAAAAGGAGCCTCTCGGCTCCTGAATCATCGAAATTGAAATGGTGGGCAGAGCTGGATTCGAACCAGCGTAGGCGTTAGCCAGCAGATTTACAGTCTGCCCCCTTTAGCCACTCGGGCATCTACCCTTCACCATTCCCGCTTGCGCGGGGGCGGATGTATGGGGAGTGCGGCGGAGTTTGACAAGGGAAAACATGGGGTGCTTGGAAAAAAGGCGGGCGGCTTCCCAGGCTCAATCCACCGGCGGACGATGGCGGATCCCGATGAGCCCGGCCATGGACAGGGTCATGAAGCGCCGCGCCCATGGCAGACGCTGGCCAAGGCGGAAAAACAGGGCGCGCCAAGGGCTGATCCATTCGTAGTCGGATTGGAACCACGGCGTCAGCCAGCGGGTGGCGAATTGGTAGTAACGCAGCGCGATCCAGCGGCGGCGTTGGTAGGATTTCAGGGCATCCGGCAGCGGATGGCGGGCGATGCAATCGGCCAGACAGGAGGCATCGGCGAGGGCGAGATTGACGCCCTGCCCAAGTTGCGGGCTCATGGCGTGGGCGGCATCACCCAGCACCACGATCCCCTCGCCGTGCCAGCGCGGCATCCGGACATCGCCGTAGCGGGCGGTGAGGACCTGGTCCCAGTGCGTGATTTGATCGAGCAGGCCGACTGATTTCGGGCAGAGCCTGGAAATTTCCGCCTTCCACTCATCGAGCGGCCGGGCGCGCCACGCGGCGTCATCGGCGATGCGGATGCTCCAGAACAGGCTGACGAGGGCATCGCCCCCATCGAGATCGTGGCCGGTGGCGAGAAATCCGCCGAGTTTCCGGGTGCCGTCCACGAC
>JALOTR010000207.1 GCA_025457805.1 Akkermansiaceae bacterium
ATGATCGCCGCATGGCTCTCTGCGACGTGCGATTGGAAAATGAAGGCCTTTTCCCTCGTGGCGAACTGGAGCACGTGCGGGCCCTCGGATTTCTGGCCTTTGAAAAAAGTGGGCTTCGATTCGGTATCAAAGCCGATTTCACCCGCGCTCCTGAGTTCTTCCAAGGCGATACTTGCCTGCCGCGTGCTGCTGACCACGAAAATCCGGTCCATCCCCAATCCCGCGAAAGGCTCCAATTCGGCGATTGCAGCCTTGTCCGGTGGTGTTTTGGGGATGTTCATGAGAAGTCAAATGCCGAACCCGACCCGGGCCTGCGGCATGCTCGCCCCGAAGCTCCAGCGGATCAAGCCCGGGTGCACGGCGAATGCCAGAACCAGCGGCAAATGCGCTTAAATCCCCGCATTTTCACTTCTCAATGGCAGCAGGACGGCAGTTCCTCCGTCGCCGGCTTGCCATCGGCCTTTTCCTGACCTCGAAATTGGGGTGGCAGCGTGTCGTGCAGCCGCCAGGCCAGCATGAGCGCTGTTACCAATGCAAGCCCTCGGCGAGCGCGAGCCATCGCCAGTGGCGTGAGTTTGGCCCGGATGCGGTGGAATTGATGCTGCGCCAGCCAAAGCAGCGGCACGGTGCCGAGACCAAATGCCAAAGTGAATTCCGCACCCTTCGCAGCCGAACCTGCCAGCAGTGCCGCACCAAAAACCAGATAGAGCGGACCACATGGCAGAAACGGAGTGAGCAGGCCCATCGCCGTGGCCCCGCCATACGCGGAAAGCTTGCAGGCCTTGAACCTTGCCCTGGCAGTGAAGCGGTTGAGAATCGCCGGGCGCGGGACTTTTTTATCCAAACCCAAGGCCATGATCAACAAGACCGCCACCATCACCCACGGCAGCAAGGCGGCGGGCGAATCGAAGAACCATTTCAAGGGCTGCTGACCCAGGGCTCCGCACACGGCACCGATGATGCCATAGGAAACCAGGCGCGTGCCATGATACAAGGACGCCGCCGTGAGCCGCTCTCCTTCGCTTTTGGCCAGCGTGCCGAGGCCACAGGCAATCGGCCCGCACATTCCGGCACAGTGAAGGCTCGTGGCCATTCCGGCAAGCAGGGCGGCGGCAGTGGTCATGACTCGATGGGTATTTTGTTAGATAAGTGATTATTTCCTTACTTCGATCACCTGTGGAGTGTGCTTCACAGCAATCGAAATCAACGATGACCAGGCAGTGATCAGCGCAAGGAAGGCAAGGACCACATAGATCCAGGGATGGCGGGACAGGAATGAGTTGATGATGTTCATTTGGAGGCAGGGTTGTTTTGGAGTGATTGGGGATTGGGGCCGAGAAAGCGGATGGTCTTGTCAATGGTGACATCGCCGGGATTGGCATGGACTTGCAGCACGATGTCCGAAACGCCGACGTAAGCCGTGGCAGGCGCGACGACCACGCAGGTCCGCGACATTTCCGAAAGGGCACCCACGGTGAAGGTCTGCTCCTCGCCACTGAGTTCATAACCCGGAGGAGTTTCTTTTCCGAGGCGGATTGTCACCGTGGCAGTCTGGTTGCGCTTGTTCATCACACGCACCTTGTAGATGTTGCGGACGGATGTTTCATCGCTGTAGAAACCCGCCCCGCCCGTGCGGGAAACCGTGGCATTGAAAGGTCGGGCCTTGTTGGATGCCACAAACGTGAGCGCTCCCACACCCAGCAAGGCGAGGAAACAATAAGCATAAATCCGCGGACGCAGGAAACGCCGTTTCAATCCGGCAAAGCCATTGAAGGAATCATAACGCACCAGCCCCTTCGGCCGGCCAACTTTTTCCATGATGTCATCACAGGCATCGATGCAGGCCGTGCAGCCGATGCATTCCAACTGCAAGCCATTGCGGATATCAATTCCGGTCGGGCACACCTGCACGCAGCGTCGGCAATCGATGCAATCGCCCTCCGCCTTGCCCTTCGCGCCGCGCGGTTCGCCGCGTTTTTCATCATAACCCACATTGACCGTATCGTCGTCGGTGAGAGCCCCTTGCAGGCGACCATAAGGACACATGATGATGCAGAACTGTTCGCGGAAATATCCAAAACAAAACCATAACACCAGCGTGAGAAACATCACGATGCCAAACGCCGTGGCATGTTCCATCGGGCCATCGTTCATGAAACCATAGAGACGCTCGAGCGAGACAAAGTAAGAAAGGAACACATGGGCAATCAGCGCCGCGATAGCCAGATAGATGGCATGCTTGAGCACCCGCTTGAAAACCTTGCCCGCCGTCACCGGCGCATTGTCCAGCGCACGCCGCGCCGGGGCATCGCCCTCGATCCAGCGCTCCACCCGCCGATACACGTGATCCAGAAACACCGTGTAAGGACAAGCCCAGCCACACCAGATCCGGCCTAGTAGCGAGGTCCCGAAAAACAACGCAAATCCCAGCCCGCTGATCGCGAAAAACATCACCCACAAATCCTGCGGCACGAGCGTGAGCCCGAAGAGGTGGAACATCCGGTTTTCCACATCGAGGAACACCGCCGGATTGCCATTGATGGGAATCCACGGCAGCAGCACGTAAATCCCGATCAGCAAGACCCCCACCACGCGCCGCGCCAGCACCCATTTCCCATTCACATCCGCCGGATGCAGGAAATAGCGCGACCCGTCGTCATTGATCGTCGTGACGGAGTCGAGGTTCGGTTTTTTGACGGCAGCCATGGAAGTGATGAACCCTCCCACATTCCCCACCCCGGATCTCCGCATCCCCTGCGCAAAACCCCGCAGCGCTTGTGGCAGGATATGCGGAGTGGGGTGGAATTTGCTGGGTTTTGGTGAATCGGATGGCCCTCCCGGCGGTTGTTAGAGCGACATGGGATATGTGGAGCCTGCTGTTGTGGTATGAACTCCGGATGTGTTGACGCAGGCCGCGTCGTCGTTATCCTCGCGCCAATGGCTCTCTACCGGATTTTTTCACCGTTTCGATATGACTTGCTCCGGGGGGAGCGCGCCTCAAGAGCGGTGACTCACCATTCCGGAAATCCATGAATGGCATCAGTTTTTTGTGTTTGCGCGGGTTTCATGCAGTTCGACGAAATGGTTCACACGACTCCAGAGCAGTTTGAAAAACACCTCTCGGCCCCCGAGGGCACCCAGCTTGAATTCAAGGCGGCAAGGTCCAGCTATGAATTCGACAAGCTGGTTACCTACTGCGTCGCACTTGCCAACGAGCGTGGCGGTACGATGATTCTTGGTGTCACGGACAAGCGTCCCCGTGAGGTGGTGGGCACCACCGCTTTCCCCGAGCCGGGTGAAACGGAAGCCAGCTTGCACCGCGCACTCGGCCATCGGATTCCCATCGAAGAATACCATCACGATGGAAATCGTGTGCTCATCATCCACATTCCAAGCCGCCTACCCGGCACCGCATGGCAACTTGATGGAAAATACCTGAAACGCGCCGGCGACGCTTTGGTTCCGATGGGCGATCAGGAACTCCGGGCCATCTTCGCGGAAACCGGCCCGGATTTCACGGCGGAGATCGTTCCCGGCGCGAGTTTCAGGGAGCTCCAGCCTGAGGCCGTTTCCGAGTTCCGCAAGCGCTGGCAAAGGAAGTCCGGCAACACCCGCCTCTCCACCATGTCGGACGAGCAGATCCTTCATGATTGTTCGCTTATGGAGGGCGACGGCATCACTTACGCCGCTCTCATTCTTCTCGGCAGACCTTCTTCGATCACCCGCCATCTGGCGCAGGCAGAAGTCATTTTCGAATACCGCTCTGTCGAAGCCGCCGGACCCGCCGCCGACCGCGAGGAATACCGCGAGCCCTTTCTGCTTTTTCACGACCGCCTCTGGACCAAGATCAACCTCCGCAACGACCGCCAGAGCTATCAGGATGATTTTTTTCGCTACGACATCCCCACCTTCGATGAAACCGCCATCCGCGAAGGCATCCTGAACGCCATTTGCCACCGCGATTACCGGCTCGGCGGCTCGGTTTTCATTCGTCAGTATTCCCGGCGGCTTGAAATCGTCAGCCCTGGCGGTTTTCCGCCTGGGATTACTTTGGAGAATATCGCCGACCAGCAGAACCCGCGGAACCGCCGCCTCGCCGAAGCCCTAAGCCGCTGCGGCTTCATCGAGCGCTCCGGACAAGGCGTGAACCTCATGATCGAACGCGCCATCCGCCAGACCAAGCCCCTGCCGGATTTCTCACGCTCCGCCACCCATGAGGTCTTCCTCGCCCTCGCGGGTGCCATCCAGAATCCCGCCTTCCTCCGCTTCATCGAACGCTTGGGCGAAGATGCTCTCTCCCGTTTCCAAACTCTGGATTTCCTTGCTCTCGATACCTTGGCCCACGGACGGCACTTGACCTCGGAAATGAAAACCCGCCTGCCGGACCTGATCGGAGCGGGTGCGGTGGAATCCCAAGGCCGTGGAAAGGGAAAGCGCTTCTTCCTTTCCCGTGAGCTCTACGCCGAGATGGGCAGCCCCGGCAGCTATACCCGGCTCAAAGGGCTCGACCACGAAACCAACAAAGCACTGCTGCTCAAACATCTACAAGATGCAGGCGCTGCGGGAGCCCCCATCCGGGAATTCGAGGGCGTTCTTCCTGCCCAGTCCCGCACCAACATCCGCCGGATGCTCTCGGAATTGCGCGATGAAGGCCTCGTGGACCTCCAAGGGAACAGCCGGGCGCAAAGGTGGTTTATGCGCCAAAATATCGATTCTGGTTCATAAAATGGTTCATAAAATGGTTCATAAACTTGGCTCATAAACTCACAACCCTTTGAAAATCAGCATGCTTTTTTGAACCGATTTATGAACCAAGCAATCCATTTCGGCGCATGATTGGCGCATGATTTCTTGCCATTCCATCCCTCTTCCCCGCCATGGCCCGCCCAGAAGCCACCCACTACGAACTCACCGAGACTGGGTGGCGCGAGGAAAAATCCCCGGCTTGGGAGATGTTTCCTCGGGCGAATTCGTTGGTTGTGCCAACCCATGCCCTCCAACCTTGTTGTCTTCCGTGTATTCCGAGTTTTCCGTGGTTCCCATCCCTGAATCCATCTCAAAGATTCGTCCGATTCGTCCGATTCGTGGTACCTTCCATCCGCTTGGGTTGGATAGGTGAAACTTGCACCCGCATTCACCGCACGCTCTGGATGCCGGATTCGACTTCGGTGGCGAGGCGTTGGAAGACTTCTTCGAACTCGCCGGTGCCATCGATGGTGACGACTTCGCGGACTTGTTGGTATTTTTCGATGACGGGCAGGGTTTTGGTTTCGTGTTCCTGGAGGCGGCCGACGATTCTGGCGGTGCTGGAATCATAGGGCATTTGGCGCTCGGTGTGGCTGCGGGCGTCGAGGCGGCGGATGAGTTCGAGGGTGGGCACTTCGATGTCGATGATCTTTGAAATGCGCGAGCCGTGTTTGCGGAGCAGGCCATCGAGGATATAAGATTGCACCAGCGTGCGGGGAAATCCCTTGAAGATGAATCCTTTTTTGCCGCGGGCGTTTTCGATTTTCTTGTCGATGAGGCGCACGACGATTTCATCCGGCACAAGGCGGCCGTGTTGATAACAATCCGCCACTTCGCGGCCGATCTCGGTGTCGTTGCGGATTTCCTCGTCGAGCATGCGGCCGGTGGCGACGTATTCGAGGCCGAACTTCGCGGCAAGGGCCAACCCCTGGGAACCGCGGCCGGAGCCGGGGTAGCCGAAGAGGACGACGTTGAAGAGATTCTTGTCGAGTTCGCGCTGGATGACTTTCACGATGTCCTCGCGGACTTGTTCGACGGAGCGGGTGCCATCGATGTCGATCTGCTGGTCCTTGTCGGCATAGAATTTGAGGACGGGCAGGGTTTTGTCATGATACTCGCGGAGGCGGTTGCGGATGACGGTTTCGTTGTC
>JALOTR010000208.1 GCA_025457805.1 Akkermansiaceae bacterium
GATCCAGACTCCCCATCTCGACCGGATGGCGAAAGAGGGCCGCAAGTTCACGAGCTTCATGGTTCCCAGTTCGGTCTGCTCGCCGTCCCGCGCGGGCTTGCTTACCGGATCTTATCCCAAGCGAGTCGGAATGCACCGCCACGTTCTTTTCCCGCCATCCGATTACGGCCTCAACCCGGCGGAATACACACTCGCGGATCACTTCAAATCGCTCGGTTATGCCACCGCCTGCATTGGAAAATGGCATCTCGGCCATCATCCGGAGACCTTGCCCCGCGGCAATGGTTTCGATTCCTATTTCGGAATCCCCTATTCGAACGACATGAACCACCCGGACAACAAAGGAAAGGTCCGGCCAGCCAGTGATGAGTCTTGGACGAATCAGGATGAGTTCGTCAAAAAGTGGAACACCCCGCTGATGGAGAACGAAAAAATCATCGAGCTGCCCGTGGATCAGCGAACTATTACGCGGCGTTACACCGACAAGGCCATCGGCTTTGTGAAGGAGAACAAAGACAAGCCGTTTTTCCTCTATCTCCCGCACAGCATGCCGCACATTCCGCTTTTCGTGCCTGCCGACGTGGCGGACCCGGACCCGAAAAACGCATTCAAGAATGTGATCGAGCACATCGACACCGAGGTGGGCCGGCTGGTGGATGAGATCCGGAATCTCGGTCTGGCGGAAAAAACCCTGATCATTTTCACAAGCGACAATGGCCCGTGGCTGAAATTCAAGAATCATGGCGGAAGCGCCCACCCCTTGCGGGACGGCAAGAGCACGACCTTCGAAGGCGGCCAGCGGGTGCCCTGCGTGATGTGGGCCCCGGGGCGCATTCCTGCGGGCAGCACCAGCGATGCCCTCGTTTCCACCATCGATCTCCTCCCGTCCCTTGCCACCCTCGCGGGCAGCAAACTGCCAGAAGGTCTCCGCATCGATGGTCTCGATCTATCAGCCACTCTCACAGGCAACGCGCCATCCGCGCGGGAGGAATTCCTGTATTTCACCGCGCAGGGAAAACTCGACGGCATCCGCCAGCACGAGTGGAAACTCCTGATGGGCGAGGCACAACCGCTGCTTTTCAACTTGAGCGAGGACATCGGCGAAACACGCGACCTCGCGGATGAGCACCCGGAGAAAACCAAGGCCATGATCGCCCGGATGCGCGAACTCGATGCGGAAATCACGGCCAATGCCCGCCCAGTCTGGCGCAAAGGCTCCTGACAGGAAATCCGCGATTGTTGGATACGGGGTTGCCAGTGTCCGCTGGAATTGGCATTGCACAGCCCGGACCGGACTTCTAAAACCCGGCGTCCTTTTTTGTTTCTTCCAGTCTTCCTCCATGAAACCAACACTTCTTGTCCTCGCAGCAGGGATGGGCAGCCGTTACGGCGGCCTCAAGCAAATGGATCCGATGGGTCCCAACGGCGAAACCGTTCTCGACTACTCCGTCTATGACGCCATCCGCGCCGGTTTTGGCCGCGTGGTTTTCATCATCCGCGAGGATTTCGCAGAGGCATTCAAACAGGGTGTCGGCGCTCGTTTTGCGGATCGCATCGAGGTGGACTACGTTTTCCAGAAACTGGATGACCTGCCGGAAGGATTCAGCATTCCCGAGGGCCGGGAAAAACCATGGGGAACTGCCCACGCCGTGCGCGCCGCCCGCCATGCGGTGAAGGAACATTTTGCCGTCATCAATGCGGATGACTTCTATGGCCAGGATGCCTATCAGCGAGCTGCCGGATTTTTCGACAGCCTGCCCGAAGGCACGACCAACGAGATCGCGATGGTGGGCTACCCCCTCGAGAATACCCTCTCGGACCATGGCCACGTCAATCGCGGCATCTGCAAGATCGATGAAGAAGGCTTCCTCACCAATGTGGAGGAGTACCTCAACATCGAACGCGAAAATGACGGCCACGTGCGCGGCAACGCACTCGATGGCAAACGCCACGTCGTCACCGCCGGTTCGCTCGTCTCGATGAATTTCTGGGCATTCGGCCCTGCCTTTTTCGCACAACTCGAAGAAGCCTTCACGAGGTTCCTCAGCGAAGCAGGCACGCAGATGAAATCCGAGTGCTACATCCCAACCGTGGTCGATCAACTCATCCATGGCGGCCATGCCAAGTGCCCGGTGCTGAGAACCACCAGCCAGTGGTTCGGAGTGACCTATCCGGATGACAAGCCATTCGTCGTCGAGTCCATCCAACGCCTCATTGCTGCGGGTGAATACCCGGAAAAACTTTCCTGAATCTCCAAAACCCAAACCCACTTCCCATGGCATCTTCATCTTCCATCCACGACATCCGCACAATCGCTGCCTTGTTTGACATGCGTGCTGATTTCGTTAGCGCACAGGTTTATGGCTCCGGACATATCAATGACACCTATTGCGCATGGTTCGATCAATCCGGCAAACGCATCCGTTATGTCGTCCAGCGCATCAATCACAATGTCTTCAAGCAGCCCGTGCAGTTGATGGAAAACGTCGAGCGCGTCACCCAACATGCACTCGCCACGCTCAAGGCGAATGGCAGCCGTGAGGCATATCGCCGCACGCTCACTTGCATCCCGTCGCTCGATGGCAAGCCCTACGCCACCGATTCCGCTGGCAACGTCTGGCGCATCTATCCGTTTGTGGAACGTGCCCGCGGTTATGACGAACTAGAAACCAACGAGCAGGCCTATCAGGCAGCACGGGCCTTCGGAGAGTTCCAGAAACTCGCAGCCACCCTCGGCGGTGAGCGACTTCATGAAACGATTCCCAATTTCCACAACACACCCAAGCGGCTGGAGGCCCTGGAGGCCGCCATCGCTGCGGACAGCGCCGGACGCGCTGCGGAAGTGGCCACGGAAATCGAATTTGCCCGCGCTCGCTCTGCCGATTGCTCGCGAATCACCGACCTCATTGCATCCGGCGAGATTCCGGAACGCGTCACTCACAACGACACCAAGCTCAACAACGTGCTGCTCGATGATGTGACCGCTGAAGGCGTTTGCGTGATCGATCTCGATACCACCATGCCCGGTTCCGCGTTGTACGACTTCGGCGACATGGTGCGCACCGCCGCTCCCACCACCCGCGAGGATGATCCGGACCCGGCCAACATCGGCGTGCGCCTGGACCGCTTCGAGGCACTCGTCAAAGGCTACCTCTCCACCGCCACCTTCCTCAACAAACACGAACTCGCCAACCTCGCCTTCGCCGGCAAGTTGCTCACCTTGGAATGCGGCATCCGTTTCCTCACCGACTACCTGAGCGGCGATGTTTATTTCAAAATCAGCCGCCCATCGCACAACATCGACCGCTGCCGCAACCAGTTCGCCTTCGTCAAAGCCATCGAGGACAACATGGATGCGATGGAAAAAATCGTAGCCGCTCACCGCTAACAGAAATTCCATCATGAAAATCCTCGTCACCGGCGGCTCGGGATTCATCGGTTCCCATATTGTCGAACACTATCAGGGCAAGGCCGACGAAATCCGCGTGCTCGACAACCTGCGTACGGGCTATCGCAGGAATCTCGATGGATTCGATTGCACTTTCATCGAAGGCTCCATCACCGACCGCGAAGTTGTTAGAAAAGCAGTCCAAGGTGTGGATTATATCTTTCATCTTGCCGCTCTGGTGAGTGTTCCGGAGTCCATGGCCAAGCCCGGCGAGTGCGTGGACATCAATGTCCACGGTCTGCTCAATGTGCTGGAAGAAGCCTCCGCCGCCGGAGTGAAGAAACTCGTCTTCGCCTCCTCCGCCGCCATCTACGGGGACAATCCATCCGTTCCGAAATTGGAAACCATGTTGCCGGAGCCCAAGAGCCCCTACGCCATCACCAAACTCGATGGCGAATACTACCTCGGCATGTTTCAAAGCGAGGGCCGCCTCGAAACAACCGCCATCCGCTTCTTCAACGTCTTCGGACCGCGCCAGGATCCCAAGGGAGCCTACGCCGCCGCAGTGCCGATCTTCATCGAGAAAGCCGTCGTGGGCGAGGATATCACGGTCTTCGGCGATGGCGAACAGACGCGCGATTTCATCTATGTGAAGGACATCGTCGGAGCCCTCACCTTCGCCGCACAGACGCCCGGCGTCACCGGCGTTTTCAATGCCGGCTACGGCGGCCAGATCACCATCAACGATCTCGCAAACCAACTCGTCGCCAACGCAGGAAGCGCATCCCGGGTCCTCCATGCGCCCGAGCGGCCTGGCGATGTGAAACACTCCCGCGCCAGTGCGGACAAACTCCGCGCCGCAGGATGGCAACCCGCCCACACGCTCGAAGATGGCCTTTCCGCCACATTTGATTACTTCAAATCCCTCCTCACTCCCGCTTGAATTGCTCCGCTTCGTGCAGGTTGCACAGCCACCCGCAGCGAAAATCAATTGGCCTCCCCAGAGAAATCCGGTTGTCATGGGGTATATCAGTTGCTAAGAATCCCCAAAACCTGTGCTCAAACACATTTCCTCAGAACCACTGGCCCTATCCCTCCTCCGGCGCTGCCTGCCGTTGGCAATGTGGATTTGTCCACTGACAGCGCCTCTCCACGCAGCCACTGCCACCGCCGGTTGGGAAGTCGCGAAGATCGAAGGACGGGACTACGTTTCGCTGGAAAGCATGAAGAAGTTCTACAACTTCGCCAAGCTCACCCGCACCGGTGGCAACCTCGTGCTGGAGAATTCCAAGGTGGAAATGAAGCTCAAGGTCGGTGGCAACGAGTGCCTCATGAATGGAGTGAAATTCGTTTTCACCCACAACGTTTCCACCATCGGGGACAAAGCCTACGTCTCGCGCATGGACTTGGCCAAGCTCATCGATCCCGTCCTGCGCCCCAATTTCATCAAAAATGCCGGTGACTTCCGGACCGTCATTCTCGACCCCGGCCACGGAGGCAAGGACCCGGGTGCCACCAACTCGATTGGCACGGAGGCCACCTACAATCTCAAGATCGCGGAATTCGCCAAAGCCATGCTTCAGCAAAAAGGCTTCAAGGTGGTCATGACCCGCACGACGAATACCTACCTTTCGCTGCAAGAGCGGGTGAACTTCGCCAACGCCATTCGCGAAAACGCCGTCTTCATCAGCATCCATCACAACTCCGGCGGACGCGCCGCACGCGGCATCGAGACCTTCACGCTCTCCCCGCCCGGCGTTTCGCACTACGGCCGCGGGCTGATCGCTGCAGACAACCAGGCCCGCACGGGAAATGAACACGACTCCGCCAACATCGCCCTCGCCACCTCCGTTCACGGTTCCATCCTGCGCCGCCTCCAAAAACACACCTTTGATCGCGGCATCAAGCGCGCCCGTTTCAGCGTGCTCTCCGGAGTCCGCCACCCCGCCATCCTGCTCGAAGGTGGGTTCATGACGCATCCCTACGAGGCCCGCCTCATCGCGAATGAGACTTACCAAAAAGCGGTCGCGGGTGGGATTGTCGATGCGATCGTGAAGTATCGCTTCGCCGTGAGCTCCAAGGCACCCGCCAAACCTCGCAACTGATCACACGCCGCAGGCAATCGCCTCGGCCATCCGCAGCGCCTCCACATTCGGACGCACCGCGTGCACCCGGTGAAGCATCACCCCCTGCCCTCTCGCTCGCGCCGTGATGGCCACCGTCGGCCAGTCGCGCAGGGCCAAATCATCGGATTCCAACAATTTCCCGATGAATGATTTCCGCGAGACACCCAGCAACAAGGGCCGACCCGCCGGGCTGATGCGATCCAGCGCCCGCAGCAAGGCGAGATTGTGTTCGAGGGATTTCCCGAAACCAATTCCCGGATCAAAACACATCGCCTCCTCCCCGATTCCCGCCGCCTTCAGCGCCACGAGTCGTTCCTGGAAAAACTCCGCCACCTCCGCCACCACATCCCCATAACTCG
>JALOTR010000209.1 GCA_025457805.1 Akkermansiaceae bacterium
TGACCGCCACGGCGGCAGCGAGTTTTTCCGGAGCGATGCGGGCGGCGACGAGGCTGGAGGCATAACCCAGGCTGCGCGTGTCGAAGATGGCGCTGATCTGCCGGATGACCTTGGCGTCCTTGAGCGCCTGAATGCGGGCAAGGACCTCGGATTCGGCAAGCCCGCAACGTTTCCCAATGGCCTCGAAGGGCCGCTCGACGAAGGGGAGGGATTCCTGCAGGACTCCAAGCAGGGCGGCATCGGCTGAATCGGCGGTGGCGGTCATGAACCGGAATTCCTTACACCGCGCGGCGCGCCAAGGAACCTTTGAGCAAGATAAGCCACGTGTACGCAAAAAAATCCCCGGTCCGCGTGAGGAGTTTCACGGGAACATGGAGAAAGGGGAAACCGGATGATGGTGGCGGTCGATGCCGCTGCGGTCAGTTTTTCGCTGGCCCCTCGTCGGAGCGGGTGGAAACGAGGTAGGTATTGCGTTTCGGTTCGTTGTTGTTTTGTGCGGTTTTGAGGGGCATCGGCGACTGCTGGACGGCAGCGGGATCCGCACCGATGGCGATGGCGCGCTTGATGACCTTGGTTCCGAGGAACAAGGAGCTGAGGCAAACGACATTGCAGGTGACGACGAGGCCGGTGTTCCAGCCGAGCATGATCCAGCGTTTTGGCAGGAAGACCCGCAGCACGAGGGCTCCCCAGACGGCGCCGACTCCGGCGAGCAGGGAAACCAGGGTGACGGGATTTCCCAGCGATTCCGGGATGTCCTTCAGAAACAAGCGGCCGAGCGATGCCACCGTGCCAGCCGTGCCGATGAAGAGCACGAAGAGCCAGATGATCGAAAGCCGTGGCTTCATGAAGTTTTTCGACTGCCCGCTGCGGTTGTTGATCAGCATGTCCTGGATGGTCTTGGCGATCATTTCCCGCGTCTCGTTGTCGCCCATGCATTTGCTCAGGCGGCGTGATTCGAAGGAACGGACCTTGGCCAACCGGATGCGGCGTTGCTTGGTCAGCTTGCGGACGCGGAGGCGGGCGTAGAGTGCCAGGGCTTCCTGTCGTTTTCCGCCGGATTCATAAAGCGCGGTGGCCCAGGCTCCGGGTTCGAGCTTCGATTCAAGGATCTCGCGCCCGACTTGTTCGGCCACTTCCGTGACGGTCACAAGGGCGTTGGATTCCTTGCCCGCGTTGGCGGGTTTGGAGTTTGGTGTGTTCATTTAACCGGGGGAGGTTGTGTGGATCAGGAAACCGGACTCAACGTCGGCGTCGTCTCAGCAGGAGCAAGGTGGCCGGGATGAGGCCATACATTTGCGATGGTTCGGGAACCGCAGTCACCGAGATGGTGGCGGCCGTTTGCACGGACTCCGTGAACATGCCGTTCATGGTGCCGGCGAGGGTGCCGCTGAAACGCGAGGTTTCAGTGGTGGCCGGGACTCCCTGGATGGTGCTGCCAATCACGTTGGAAGCGTAGAACGTTTCCACGGCATTGGCGCGGTTGCCCAGGGCGAGCGCATTGATGATATCCACTCCGGATGCCAGTGCGTTGGAACTCGCCGTAGCAGTCGCGGCGGCCGTCGCATTCGAGGGCACATGCGTGGATGCCACCTCGATGATCTGGACGGCGCTCTCGAACCCATTCGAGGTCCCGCCAGTCTCAGTCCCGAAGGTGGGAGTGGCAGCGTTGAGGGCCGCGGCGACGTTGCTGTTGAAAATGGTCATCGGCCGGACCACGGAGCGTGCGAGATCCGCAAACTGCTGGGCCTGGCTGGCATTTCCAATGGACATCCACGGGATTCCCACGACTTGCAGGGAGGATTGGCCAAAGAACATCATGGATACGGCAATGCGTCCGTAGTTCCCGGATTGGATCGAGTCCAAAACCTGGGAACTGCTGAACGAAGTGGCGTATCCGTCCATTAACCGCTCGAACTCACGCTGGGAAAGTTCGGGGCGGGTGATATCGACGAGCAGTAGAATTTCGCTGTCGACGGATTCTGCCCCAGCCGGTGCAAGCATTCCGAGCGTGGCGATGCCGAGTGACATCGCACGGACGAAACGCCGCCGGGACTGCGGGCTTCGGGTGTGTTTGGTGCGGGGTGTTTTCATGTGGGTGTGGACATGCAACGGGTTCTTTAAAAATTAATCTTGCTTAACTGTCAATATTTTTTAGAGTTTGCGCATGCTCAATCCGCAAAACGCTTCGAAGAGCCCGCTTTCCTCGCGGGTCGCACTGCCGGTTGCACTGATGCTGGCCGGAGTGTTCGGCCTCGGCATTTCGCTCCTTCAGCCGGTTTCGCTTCAACCGGTGCCGATTTCCAAAAACATGACGGCCCCGCCCGCAGCTGCCCCTGCCGCTGAGGATCAGGGGATCCTCGTCAGTCACAAACCAGAGGAAACTCCGGATGAACTCGCGGCCAAGGCCGACGCCAAAATCCCGCCCGCACCGGAAGATCTGGTCAGTTTCTGCGCCCGCCACGTCACGGAGAAACGGAGTTTCGTGGTCTTCAAGCGCGGCACCTGTGTGGTGATCAACGAGCCCTGCGAGGATCCCATGGCGGAGGCCCGCCGGATTCTGGCCCGCTGCACGGACCCGGGTGCGCGTTTCATGACGGAACCCACCAACGAGGGCGATGTGATCGTCGCTTTCAAGGATCCTGTCTTCCATCGCTTCAGTCAGAAAGAGTTGAAACACATGGAGTCGTGGCTGAAACAAGGAGCCGCTGCCCTGCCGTTGCTCACCCCTGCGGAAACCGTCAGCGCCGGCGAAGGCTGGACGCCACCGGAAAATGCTCGCATCGGCCTGCTCGCCCGTCGCCGCCTGCTCGAAGACGCCGCCAGCGCGGTGCCAGTCAAGGTGATCCGCGCCAAAGACCGCGCGATGGCTGCCCGCTGAACTGTTCCGTCGCAATAAAATTTTTCCCCAAGCCTGCGCTGGTATGGCGCGGCCGGACCGTCTATGCCGGGGCCGCCTGAGGGCGTTTTCCCCATGATTCCCGATCTCACTGTCATCAAGGCCGGCACCGGCGTGCTCACAAAATCCGCCGACGGCACTCTCGATCGCGCGGCACTGGTCCACCTCGTTTCGGCAATCGCCGCCTTGGTCGATGCCGGCCACCGCTGCCTCTTCGTCTCATCTGGCGCGGTCGGTTCCGGCGTTTCCGCCTTCGGGCTGGCCGAGTATCCCAAGGACACCGCCACCCGGCAGGCCTGCGCGGCCGTCGGTCAGGCCCGCCTCATGCAGACCTACAGCAGCCTTTTTTCAAATTTTGACATCACCATCGCCCAAGTCCTGCTGACCGCCGCCGATCTCGGCACCCCGGAGCGCGCGGGCTACGTCTCAGACACGCTCAGCCGCCTGCTTTCCGAGCCGCGCATCCTTCCCAACATCAACTAAAACGACTCGGTCGCCGTGGAGGAACTCAAATTCGGCGACAACGACATGCTCTCCGTCCGTGTGGCCAAACTCGCCGGAGCCACCCGCGTCATCCTGCTCACCAGTGTGGATGGCCTGCTCGATCCGGAAACCAACTCGCTCATCCCCGAAGTGCCGGCCATCGACGAAGTCTTCAAACACGTCCGCGACGACAAAGGCCGCTTCTCCATGGGCGGCATGGCCTCCAAACTCTCTGCCATCAAGTTCGCCGTCGATGCCGGGATCGAGACCCACATCGCCCACGGCCGCCACCCGGAGCGCCTCGCCAGCATCGTCGCCGGAAACGGAATTTCCACGCGCTTTCATGCGGCAATTGCATCTTGAGCTCCGCTTCGTTTCGACGTAGGATCCCATCATGATCGCCTTGGCGGAATTGAAAAAACTCCCGATTTCAGATCGCCTGCAATTGGTGGAGGAATTGTGGGAGTCGATTGAACAGGACGAAGTGTCCCATTCTGAATCTGCCGAGTTGATCGAGGAACTGAGAGTTCGCTATGCGGGTTTTCTATTGGATCCGTCAGTGGGCGTCTCATGGGAAGATGCGAAAAAAAGAATCCGCTCTGGTCGTGCCTAAGTCGATTATCCTTCTTCCCCAAGCGGAATCGGACATTCAGTCGGCTTACCAATGGTATGAAAAATGCGAATCAGGCCTTGGTGAGGTATTGCTTGCTGCCGTGGATGCCGCCCTCGCTGCCATCGCAAAACAACCGGATATTTATCCACTGATCGTTGATTCCCTGCGAAGGAACCGTGTTCAGCGTTTCCCCCATTCGGTCTTTTATACTCAGGATGACCATACCGTGTATGTAGTGGCTGTTTTCCACAGTTCCAGGCATCCCAACCGTTTGATTTCGCGCCTGAAGAACCTTTAACCAGCGTCCCATGTCCACCATCCAGGAAACCATCCACCAAATGGGCCGCCAAGCCCGCGCGGCCGCCTACCAGCTTGCCCAGCTATCTTCCGAGGAGAAAAACACCATCCTCCGCGCCATGGCCGCCGCCATCCGCGAAGCCACGCCCGAGTTGTTGGAGGCAAACGCCAAGGACCTCGCCGCAGGCACGGAAAAAGGCCTCTCTTCCGCCATGCTCGACCGCCTCAAGCTCGATGAAAAACGCATCGAAGCCATGGCCGAAGGCATCGACCAGGTCGCCACTTTGCCCGATCCCGTCGGCCAGGTGATGGAAAAATGGACCCGCCCCAACGGCATCGAGATCGAACAAATCCGAGTTCCCATCGGCACCATCGGCATCATCTACGAGAGCCGCCCGAACGTCACGGCCGACGCCGCCGTGCTTTGTTTCAAAACCGGCAACGCCACCATCCTCCGCGGCGGCAGCGAGGCCATCCACTCGAACGTCGCCATCGCCGCAGCCCTCGCCAAGGCCGGCGCGCCGGAACACGCCATCCAGCTCATCCCTTTTACCGACCGCGAAAGCGTCGCTGCCCTCGCCGGCATGGACCAATGGCTCGACCTCATCATCCCACGCGGCGGCAAGGGGCTCATCGAAACCGTCGTTTCGCTCGCCCGCATGCCCGTCATCAAACACTACGACGGCATCTGCCATCTCTACGTGGACCACGCCGCCGACCTCGACATGGCCGTTTCTCTAACAGTCAACTCCAAGACCCAGAAATGCGGCGTCTGCAATGCGCTCGAAACCCTGCTGATCCACCGCGACATTGCCGAAACCTTCCTGCCAAACGTCGCCGCCGCTCTCGAAGAAAAAGGCGTCACCCTCAAAGGCTGCGATGAAACCCGCCATCACCTAACAAACATCGCGCCCGCCACCGAGGAAGACTGGTCCACCGAATACCTCGACCTCATCCTCTCCATCAAAATCGTCGGCTCGCTCGAAGAAGCCGTTGCCCACATCAATCACTACGGCTCCCACCACACCGACGTCATCGTCACCACCGATCACACAGCCGCCGAACAATTCCTCCGCAGTGTCGATTCCGCCTGCGTCTTCCACAACGTCTCCACCCGCTTCGCCGACGGCGGCGAATTCGGCTTCGGCGCCGAAATCGGCATCTCAACCGACAAACTTCATGCGCGGGGACCAATGGGCTTGAGGGAGCTGACGAGTTATCAATACCGCGTCAGAGGAAACGGGCAGGTAAGGGGGTGAACTGTTGCGCGGGCTTCCGAGCCAGCGTCAGGTATCACGGTGGCCGACTGTTTGTCATCGCTTGCTACGTTTGCGAGCGATATTTGCTTTTTTCCGTTTTGACTCAGACTGCAAACGGGGTCGCAAATCCAAAGGGTGAATGTGTAACCGCAACGAACTGCCAAGAGACTTCACGACCCTTTCCGCCTCCTCGCGGAGGAGAGACACCAACTCTGAGAAGTCGATGGACGTTCCGTTGTCCGGATGATCCCAACCCCTGTCCTTAGCCAAGGTCAACAGGAGGCATCCGGACCTGCTGTTTTCTGCCGCTAGGTATTTGGGTAAAGAGGCCGTTGGCATGGTTTATCAACTCGCGTGCTATCTCGCGGCGCATCACCTTCTCGTCAGAAATTCCCGCCCATACCTCACGAGGCGAGATGTCTCGCAGGAGCAAATCATTGATGTCTTCCAGACGATCCACCATCAGGGTAAACATGGCTTCATTTGAGGAAGGTGGAGCTTCACCAGTCTTGTCGAGTGCAACAGCTTGAGCGTCGTCGAATGTGACGGAG
>JALOTR010000210.1 GCA_025457805.1 Akkermansiaceae bacterium
GTTCCATCACCCGCCGCCGGCACGACACTGATCGATAAGCCCGCATCGCCAGCGTCTGCGACACCCATCACTTTCTGACCGAGACGGAATTCAAACCCTTGCTTGGCGAGAATGCGCTGGAACGTCCGCGCCACATCCGAATCCATCCCCGGAAGAATGCGGTCGAGATACTCGATCACGATCACCTCCGACCCGAGCCGCCGCCACACCGATCCGAGCTCAAGCCCAATCACGCCCGCCCCGATCACGACCAGCCGCTTCGGCACCTCCTGGAACGTCAGCGCCCCCGTCGAGGAAACGATCCGTTCCTCGTCGATGGCGATGCCGGGCAGCGAAACAACCTCCGACCCCGTCGCGATCACAATCGCCTTCGTCTCGAGTTCCGACGTCTCGCCGTTGATGAACGTCACGCCGACCTTCCCCACGCCGAGAATGCGCCCAGTGCCATGGAAACTATCGATCTTGTTCTTCTTCAAAAGGTAGGCGACGCCGTCGACATTCCCCTTCACGCCCTCGTCTTTGAAGGCCTGCATCCGCGCCAAATCGAGTTCGGGCGTCACGTTGATCCCCATCGCCCCAAAATGCCGCGATGCCTCGTCATAAAGCTCCGACGCATGCAGCAGCGCCTTCGAGGGAATGCACCCGACATTGAGGCACGTCCCCCCGTGCGTCGAACGCTTCTCGACGACCGCCACCTTCATGCCGAGTTGGGCCGCACGAATGGCGCAGACGTAGCCCCCGGGCCCCGTGCCAATCACGATCAGATCATACATGTCGGTGGTCTCTTTCTGACATCTCAGGATTGAGCCGGCACGGCCGCAAGGCGCCCCGGCTGCCGTGTTGGAATGTAATGAGATTGGGTCGCGGTCCCCAGCCCAGCAAGGCGTGTCAGCGGCCACCCGCTCCGCGCCGAGACCGCCAGGGCAATCCAATAAAGAGCCGCGGGAAGGGCAAGTCCCAGGACGGTCCCAGCGAAGATCAAGACCGCCTCGTCCAGCAGCCCTGCCGTCTGCAAGAGTACCCGCACGATCGCAATCACAATGCCATGCATGACGTAGATCGCCAGCGACGCTTCACCAACGAACGCGACCATACGGCCAACCCGCCCCACCGGTGACGGCATCTGCCAGACCGCGGTCAACACCACCAGTGACGCCAGAAGCGCCGCGGCAAAGCTCAACAGTCCAATATCATCCGCGCCAAGCTGCGCGGCAAGGATGGCCCACCCCAGAAACGCCAAAGCGGCACCCACAATCAACCCGGCCTTGCGCGCGTGCTCCAACAGGAGGGGCACCCAGATCGCACCAACCCCGACGAATGCGATGTTCCCCAAGAGCGCGGAGAGAGACTTAGGCTCACCTTCCACCGTGGCCATCCATGCGAGTGCATTGCTCGTGTCCCGATCTGCCCATGTGGAAAATGTGGCGGTAAGACCGGCTTGGCGCGTCTCCCCGGGCGGGAATGACATCACCCAGTCGGTGGCCTGAATCGGATCCTGCTCCGCCCAGCGTTCGAGCACTTGCACGACGGCCACATCAAACTGCCGACCTTCCATGCCGGAATCCGAGAGGAGTTGGGCGGCGCGGTGCGGATCGGTATCGGCAATCACCAATGCGATCTGGCCAAGCGCGGTGGAAATTTCTAGATCGGACTCCAGCGAGCGCGCCCAGGCCATCGCAGCTTCCGGGTCTTCGGAGGCCTTGGTCATGGCAAAATGTTCGATCAATTGCAGCCGGTCCTCGCTGTCCGCAGTCAGTTTGGCCAAGGCATCTTCGGCAAGCTGGGGATCGGTTTCCAAAGCATTCCAAGCGATCTCCGCGATGGCCTTCTGGCGCTCTTCCGGCGCCTCGATCTGCAATGCCGATGCAAGGTTCTCCTGCTGCTCTTTTTTCTCAGCCACGGTCCGGATTCGGGCCGGGCGGGTGGGTGGTGCGTGATCGGCGAGGGGAGCTTCATCGGGTTCCGCCGTTTGGGTTTCCTGACGATCACACGCGACCAGCGACCATCCGATGCAAAGTGCGGCGATCGGTTGGAAGCGGGATTTCATGGGTCTCGAAAATTTCCTCAGAGGCCCTTCGCTTTCAGGAAGGGAATCAGCTCATCCACCCCGAAGTCGGCGAGCACTTCACCTTGCCAATCCATGGTGGGAGCTTTGGTTTGGCCGGACAAATCGACCATCTCCTTCATGGCGGCGGGGTTGCCGGAAACGATCACGGTTTTCACAGTGATGTTTTTGCGCTTCAGGTAATCGACGACTTCGTCGCACCATGGGCATCCGGGCTTGATATATAAAATGGGCAGGCTCATTGGGCTGAATGATACTTCGTTTTTCCGATGTGGCGAATGCGGTTTTCGCTCATTTCCAACCGCCACCGAGGGCGCGGTAGGCTTGGACGACGGAGAGCAGGCGGTCGCGGCGGGCATCGACGAGTTCGAGCTCGGAGTTGAAAAGGCTGCGTTCGGCATCGAGAACTTCGAGATAACTCGATGCACCGCCTTGGAAGCGATCGCTGGCGACGGTGGAAACCTTGCGGTTCGAATCGACGAGGCGGGCGAGTTCGTTGGCGATCTGGCCGGTTTTCATGTGGGCATTGATGGCGTCTGCGGCTTCGCGGAAGGCTTGTTTTGCGGCTCGGTCGTGATTGGCCATGGCCTCGCCAGCCTGGGCGCGGGCGGCATCTGCGCGGGCTTTGTTGCGACCCGCATCGAAGATCGGTCCGGCAAGCCGTGGGCCGATGGAGAAGGCACCGGATCTTCCCTCGAGAAGGTTTCCAAGCTCGTTGCTGACCAGTCCGCCGCTGCCGGTGAGGGAGAGGGAGGGCAAGCGGAGTGCTTCCGCCACGCCGATTTGGGCCACGGCTGCTTGGAAGGCTTGATCGGCCGCGGCGAGATCGGGGCGGCGTTGGAGCAGGCTGGATGGCAGGCCGCCCTTGATGGCCAGCGAGGAATCCAATCGATCCAAACTACCCCCGCGTGCCACACTGCCGGGGTATTCGCCGAGCAGGGCGCGGATTTGGTTTTCCTTGGCGGCGATGGCCTGCTCGGTGATGGGGATGGCGGTGAGCGCTTGGCCGAGAAGGGCTTCCGCTTGGCCGACCTCAAGATCGGAGCTCACCCCACCGTCGCGGCGGGCGGTGACGAGTTCGAGCGAGGCGCGGCGGCTCTCGGCAGTGCGCTTGGAAATGGCGAGGCGTTCATCGAGATTTTTCAATTCGATGTAGGCGGCGGCGACGGAGGCGACGAGGCTGGTTTGCACGGCATCGCGCTGGTATTCAGCGGCGAGCAGGTTGGCGCGTGCGGCTTCGTTGCTGCGGCGGATGCCGCCCCAGAGGTCGATTTCCCAACTGAGCTGGGCGGTGAGGTCGTAGGTTTCGGAACTCCGGCTCAACCCGGCCGGGGCTTGGCCTGCGTTGGCCGAACCATAATTGGCCGTGGCTCCGGTGCTGCCATTCACGCTGGGAAACCAGTCGGCCCGCGCGGCATTCGCCTGCGCCCGGGCCAGTTCGATCCGATAAGTCGCCGCAGTGAGGTCGGGGTTGTTGACCAGCGCACGATCAATGAGCGAGCGAAGGGTGGAGTCGGTGAAAACCTTGCGCCAAGATTTGTCGCCGAAGGATTTGCCATGCGGAGCGCTGTCGCCACGGATCGAGGAAGGCACCTGGGTCTCCGGAGATCCCGGCTGCGGGCCGAGGACGCAGGAGCTCAGGATCATCAAACCGGGAAGAACGAAAAACGGGCGCATGGGATCAAAGGTCGGAAAAACACGTCATCACCGCCCGTTGGGCGCATGGTGGCGTGGCCATGGGATAACCATAAGCAGGGGCAGGGTGCGAGAATGTTTTTTCCGGTCGGACGCAGACAAACTCCGCGCGGGGGATGGGAAAGCAAGCGGCATTGCAATCTCGATCCATCTCTTATCAGGCGTGATCTCATCATTCCAAGGTCATGGTTGACAGCAGCGACGGGGTTTTCTATCCAAAGTGCCGCTTTAGAAGAGTCCGGCGAATGTCGTTGGGAGGTAAGTTCCTCCGCGGTCCCGATGGCTCATGTGCGGAGTTGATAGTTTCCATTTTCCTATTTGATCACTCGAACCCCGTTTCCCATCCGTTTGAAAACAAAACCACGATCCCCAGGGCCAGGTGCAGGGCGAAGTGCCCGCCGCCGTATTTCCATCACGCTGTTGCCGCTCCTTGGATTGCTCGGTATGGCCGCCTGCAAAAAGCCCGAAGCCGTGGTGGTGCCGCCACCGGTGGTGGAGGTGATGGAAATCACCAGCACCGATGTGCCGCTCACCTCCACGCTCATCGGCCAACTGGATTCGCCGCAGAATGTGGAAGTGCGGGCCCGTGTGGAGGCTTTCGTGGAGAAGATGTTGTTCACGGAAGGCGTGGAAGTGAAGCAGGGCGATGTGTTGTTCGAACTCGATCGCAAGCCCTTCCTCGAAAAACTCGCTGCCGCAAACGGCGCGCTTGCGGAGGCCAATGCGGCACTCAACAAGTATGAAAAAGACGTTGCCCGCTATTCGGACCTCTATTCGAAACGCGCCATTCCCAAGCAGGACCTCGACAACGCGGAAGCCTCGGTAGAAGTCGGCAAGGCAAACATCGAGTCCGCCAAGGCACGCGTCGAATCCGCACAAATCGACCTCGGCTATTGCGAGGTGAAAGCTCCCATCACCGGCTTGATTGGTGCCAAGCAGGTATCCATCGGCGAGCTCGTCGGCAAGGGCGAGCCCACTTTGTTGGCCACCATGTCCACGCTCGATCCGATCTGGTTCTACTGCAACGTGAGCGAGGTGGAATATATCAAAGCGGAACAACGCAGCCGCACCATCGGCAAGGATGTGGCATCGCTGCCCGTGCATTTGATTCTTTCCGATGGCAAGGAACATCAGGATCAGGGACGCTTCGTTTTCATTGATCGCGCCGTGGATGTGAAAACCGGCACGCTGCGGGTGAGGGCGGAGTTTCCCAACAAAGAGAAACTCCTGCGTCCCGGCATGTTTGCCCGCGCCCGGGTGGATCTGGGTACGCGCAAGGATTGTGTGGTGGTGCCGCAACGCGCGGTGCTCGAGTTGCAGGGCAAAACCTTCGTATGGATCATTTCCCAAGACAATATCGCGAGCCAGCGCGCCATCACCGTGTCGGAACAAGTCGGCTCCGGATTTCTGGTTTCCGATGGATTGAAACCCGGCGAACGCATCATTCTTGAAGGCATCCAGAAAGCCCGCGAAGGAGCGCCCGTCACCGCTCTAACAGCCGCGCAGGTGGCTGCCATGAAGGCCAAGTCCGCCGCAGAGGCCAAACCAGAGAAGCACTGAACGATCATGGCCGAATTCTTCATCCGCCGGCCGATTGTGGCGATGGTCATTTCCATCGTCACCTGCATCGTGGGTCTCATCTCGCTGTCGCGCCTTCCCGTTTCGGAATACCCGAACGTGAGCCCCACCCTCATTCAGGCCACCACCACATACCGTGGTGCCGCCGCCGAGGCGGTGATGGAATCCGTGGCCACTCCCATCGAGTCCAAGGTCAATGGTGTGGACAAGCTGCTCTACATGCAGTCCTACAATGCCAATGACGGCAAGATGATCCTCAACATCACCTTCGATGTCGGCACCAACGTGGACATCATGCAGGTGAATGCGCAGAACCGCGTGGGCCAGGCGGAAGCACAACTTCCGGATGCTGTGAAACGCGAGGGCGTGGTGGTGAACCGCTCGTCTCCGGATATCCTTTTGGCAATCGGTTTGTCATCTCCCAAGGGAACCTATGATGGAGTGTTTCTGGGAAACTATGCGGACATCAATCTCGTCGATCAGATCAAGCGCGTGGCCGGCGTGGGCGATGT
>JALOTR010000211.1 GCA_025457805.1 Akkermansiaceae bacterium
AGATCGCCGTCCAAGTCATTCCAGGCCAGGTTGCGGAGGGCGATCGCGTATTCGTCTGGCGAGGAGGTTTGATTCATGATGGTGCGGGCGAGCTCCAGAGCCAAGGTGGGATCGAGCGTCACCAACAAATCCAGCAGGGCGGTCCGCAAAGTGGGAGCGGTTGCGAGCATTCCTTCCTCACCCACCTCGAAGGGCAATTTGGTGAAAACATCGACTCCGGATTTGAGATAAGATGCCAAGGCGGCGGCAGCCTCCTGCTCATCAGGGGCTTCGCGGATGGTTTGGCGGAGAGCTTCCAGGATTTCGCGGGAGGTTTCGGCATCCGGGGAACGCGCAAACTCATCCCGGAACTTCTCGATCATCTGCAAAAGCGCTGAGTCTGCGGCTCGGTCTCCGGAGTCCTCCGAAGCGGCGAGTGCCCGGGCGGACGGCCGGACGGAAGCCGGTTCTCGCGATGAGGACCTATCCGTCGGCCTATCTTCGGAATGAACCGAGTCGGACCACAGGAGCCAAGTGGCGACCGAAAGGGAGAAGACCACCAGGATCAAGAGGACCAGACCGAGCCGAAGTTTCCCTGACATGATCAGAGGGCGGTCACTTGGAGGGAAGCGTGTTCGAGCAAGGCGTCATTTCCCTTCACAGAATCCCGGAGATGGAGACTCCAGATTCCGTTGGCGTCACTCCCCTTGAAAGAGGAGTCCAGATTCAGGTCCTGAATCTCCAAATCGCGGGTGCTTCCTGCTGACTTGCGAGTGATCCAACGGATCTTGCCGCTCGGAGATTGGAGATAGATTTCGAGATCACTGCGACGTGGCGTCGCAACATCGAGTGCCAAACGAAGTGATTCGACGTTTCCCGAAAATCCGGAAATAGGAACCTTTACAACTGTAAATGAGCGGCTTCCATCCGGAATTTCGACTTTCTCAGCCACGTCGAACGAAAGCTGGCGCGACTTGAGTCCCAGCGCAGAACTGGAGAGCGAATGGGTGGCAGAACTGAGTGCGATCGCACCGGCAGTCCGGCGGGATCCTGAAACAAGCATGCCTGCGAGCAGCTCCTTTCGGGAAGTGGAATCATGGACAAAAACCGGCCCACCGCTGTTTCCCGGCCCGGTCGAGACATTGTTAAACTCCAGGAAACTTCCGCGGACCGTGTAAGCAGCTTGGTTGAAAGTGGCGGTGGAATGTTGGAAACAATGCCCTTGTGCACCGGTGAAATCGATTTCCGCTGGGTACCCCACGATGCGCTTGGCGGCTCTCGACTTGAGCGCGGCGGCCCCATTTGCAAACCATCCGACGGGTGTGCCAAAGCTGGAATTGCCATAAAGAACGGTGAAATCCGACGCAAAGGCTTGATTGGAATCCGCTCCGAAGCTGGATACACTGCTGGTGTAACTGCTAAAATGAAGGATTCCCCGGGGTCTCACCCCTTCGCGTGGGGCAGGGTAATTCTTCCGATGGTAAGCCCGGTAAAAGAGGTAGTCGCTGGCCCAGATCCCATTTTCGTAGAAAACGTGAGCGCATGAATAAATCAGCCTCGGATCCCGAGCTACGACTCCGCTTCCCCGATACCACTCACCAAACAATTTACTCTCAATAAAACCGGCGGAGGAGTGGGAAAGCCTGGGCTTTGAGTAGATGACTTGGGCGGAAAGCGATGGCGTGGCCAGCGCAAGGCATCCAAAGAAGAAAAGAGTCGGACGAAGTTTCATGGATCTGCGGAGAGAGTTACAAGATTGAGTGTCGAAAGATTCAGTCAGGATTCATTTCGAGCCGGTAGCGAGGAAGAGCGGGATCGATTTCACGGCTCCAGGCATCGATGCCACCCCGCAAACCAAACGTTTGTTTCAAACCATGCCCACGGAACCATGCGACCTGATCGAGCACGTAATTGCCGGTGTGGTCGTAAAGCAGGATCGGTTGATCTTTATTATCTGCGAATAATTGTTGTTGAAGCTCTTGAGTGAATAAATCCGAGTTTTCAATAACCACAGCTTCGTGCTCCTCGCGGGTTCTGAGATCGACCAGACGAAGCTCGCCAAGCAGTTCCCGGGCGGCAGTCGGTTCCATGAGCATGGTCAAATCGTGGGAGTGGCTGGCGAGCAGGTGGTCGAGGACTTCGGCGGCATCGAGTTCGGAGCGCTGGCAAAGTTGGGCGAGGGTTTCCTCGTTGGAGAAGGCGCAGCTCTGGCATCCGCCGAGGTGGTAGCGGGCGAAGAGGGCCCGCTTGGCTCCCGGCAGGATCTCGATGATGAGTCCCATGGGAGTGTCGGCGGTCACTTCGGCAACTTGCATGACGGGAGAATAGCAGCGAAGTGGCGGAATGGGAGAAGGGATTTTTTAGGCTGTTTCCAAAGCGCCCGGCATGGGATAGAATCCAGCCATGCCGAGGGAACGCGATCCGGACGAACCGAAGATCTATTTTTTACCGAATTTGATGACTGCGTGCAATCTGGCGTGCGGATTTTTTGCGGTGCTGATGATTTTCCGTGGGCTGCTTGAAGTGGGAAACACCCAGATTCCGCCGAAGGAATACTACCACCAGGTGAAACCCTACTACGAATACGCGATTCTGCTGATTTTCGGGTCCTGTTTGTTTGATCTGCTGGACGGGCGGCTCGCGCGGCTCGGTGGGCAGGAGTCGCCATTCGGGCAGGAATTCGACTCTTTGGCGGATATCATTTCCTTCGGCATGGCTCCGGCGATGCTGCTTTCCAAGGCGGTGCTGTTTCCTCTGGGGAACATCGGCTGGGCCATTGCGCTGCTCTATCTGGTCTGCGGGGCGATGCGCTTGGCGAGATTCAATTGCCTCGCATCGATGCCGAAAAAGCCGGGTGCATCGACCGATTTCCGGGGATTGCCGATCCCGATGGCAGCGGGTTTCATCGCTTCGCTGACTTTCCTGATCATCGATCTCCACAAGAACGACCACGAGCTGAAGTTCTGGAAATACGTGCTGGCCGGGGCGATGTTGGGGCTTTCGTTGTTGATGATCAGCGATATCCGCTATCCTAGCTTCAAAAAAGTCGGCTGGCGCACGCGTGGGACCCTGCCGGCCATCGTGATCGCCGTGCTGATCATTTATGTGACCGTGCAGTTCCGCTATATCATGCCGGTGGTGCTATTCAGTCTCTACTTGATTTATGGCATGGTGCGTCCATGGGTCTCCTTGAAAATGCGCAAGGAAATCGAAGTGGACGGGAGTCCGGACGAAGAAGTCGTCGGTGAGGAATCATTGGACGAGACACCGAACCGTCCGGCCGAATGAGCGAAATCCCCCCGAAGCGCCCGATTTGGGCGACGGCGTTGCTGGTGGTGCTGCCTTTGTGGCTGATCGCTTCCGGGGTTTTTGCGATGTGGTATTATTTCCATCGGGAGCGAAAATCCGAGTTGCTGGAGCAGGAACGATTCGCCACGACAGTCTCGCAGGTTTCCTTGGAGGATGATTTGAGGAAAATCGTGGAGGTGATTGGCGAGCGGAATGGTTCGTCTGAAAAGGCGGCGGCCAATTTGGGGCGGATGGCGTCGATGATCGAGGGCACGCTCGGTCCTGCCAACACTGGCTACACCGTCCGGCGGATCGCAGGACCTGCGGAGTGGCCGCTTCTGCAGGTGACTTTGCGGGGCAGTGATGCGGAAGCCAAGGCGGTGTGGGTGATTTCCTCGTATGACAGCCGCCCGGGATCGCCGGGCGTGGAGGCGAATGGAAGCGGAGTGGCGGCGACCCTTGCGGCGGCGCAGGCGCTGGCAGCGGAAAAACCTCTGACGACTGTGCATTTTCTTTTCGTCCCACATGCGAACGACCTGGAGGGGCCGGTCGTCGAAACGGCAGCGCAGGTGAAATCGCTCGCAACGGATGCCAAGGCGATCCTTTGCGTGGAATCGATGGGTGCGGGCGAGACTTTGTGGCTGACCTCGCGGGATGCCACGGCATTTCCTTTGGGGAAAGTTTCCGGGCTCGGAAGAATCAAAGGTGCGGAGGTGGTTTGCCTGGGGGAAGATCAAGATTTGGCGAGCGTGTTGTTTGAAATGAATCTGCCCGCTGTGCGGGTGGCGACGCGGCCAATGGTGACACCGGATGAATCCGATGCCGAAATTGGTCCACCCGGGTTTCTATCCGCATCTGCGGGACGTCTCGTGGAACTGATCCGTCGCTGTGCGGCGCCACGCTGATTTCCCGGTTGCGATTTCTCCATGCTATCCGAAACTGGCTTTCCCTTACTGAGATCCATGCCCTCCTCCGACCTCTCTCCGACCTTCATTTCACATGCTCCTGGTTACTGGCAGCCCGATGAGATGGATCACTGGTCCGACCATAAATGGCAGCTCCGCAATCGTGTGGACTCGCTGATCGATCTGGAGTCGCGGCTCAATCTAACGGACATCGAGCGCGCCGGTGTTCTCTTGGCGGGAACCAAGCTCGCGATGTCGATCACGCCGCACTATTTCAATTTGATCGACCGCGATGATCCGGATTGCCCGATCCGCAGGCAGGTGATTCCCCGCATCGAGGAAGGCTGGAATGCTCCGGAGGAACTGGCGGACCCTTGTGGCGAGGATTCTCACATGCCGGTGCCAGGACTGGTGCACCGCTATCCGGACCGGGTGTTGTTTTTGGTAACCGACCGTTGCGCGTCGTATTGCCGGTATTGCACGAGGTCGCGCGTCGTTTCCGGCGTTGGCGAGCAGCATCTGGAAACCCAGTGGGAACCGGCCTTCCGGTATCTGGAAAAACACACCGAGATCCGTGATGTGCTTCTTTCTGGTGGCGATCCGCTGCTTTTCTCGGATGACCGGCTGGACAAGGTGCTCACGAGGCTGAGATCGATTCCGCACATCCAATTCGTGCGGATTGGCTCGCGGATCCCGATTTTCCTGCCTCAGCGGATCACTCCGGAGCTTTGTGCGATGTTGAAGAAGCATCACCCGCTTTTCATTTCCATCCACACCAACCACCCGCGCGAGCTCACTTCCGAAGTGCGCGACGCCCTCGGCCGCCTCGCCGATGCGGGCATTCCGCTGGGAAACCAAAGCGTGCTGCTCCGCGGCGTGAACGATTCGGTGGAAGTCCAGAAAGCCTTGGTTCACAAGCTTTTGATGTGCCGCGTGAGGCCTTACTACCTTTATCAGTGCGATCTCATCAACGGCTCCTCCCACCTCCGCACCTCGGTGGCGGAGGGCGTGGCGGTGATCGAGGGACTTCGCGGCCACACCACGGGATATGCGATTCCACAATTCGTCATCGACGGCCCTGGTGGCGGCGGAAAGATCCCGATCAACCCGAATTACCTCATTGAAAGCGTGCCCGGTCGGGTGACCCTGCGGAATTTCGAGGGAAATGTGTTCGAGTATCCGGATCCCACGCCCATGCCAGCGGCGGAGCTGGAACGGCTGCATCAGCAGGCATTTTGTCCCTCGGAGGGATAAGCCGCTTGCCCTCGCCCCTGTGTTCTTTAGCATCCGGCGCTTCCCAAAGCCACGCCGCTGATGAACCGAATTTTCGTTGAAAAAAAGTCCGCCCACAACTCCGAGTCGCGCCACCTCCTCCATGACCTTCGTGAGTCGCTCGGCCTGCCGGGATTGAAAAACGTGCGGATCATCCAGCGCTACGATGTCGATGGCCTCACGGCTGCCGAATTCGAGGAAGCCGCCACCCACATTCTATCCGAGCCGCAGGTGGATGACATCTCCCCTGCCCTCGCGCTTGGGGAAAACGACGGTGCCTTCGCGGTCGAGTATCTGCCCGGTCAGTTCGACCAACGCGCGGACTCCGCAGCCCAATGCGTGCAGATCCTCACCGGCAAGGAGCGCCCGGTGGTTTTCTCGGCCAAGGTGATCGTG
>JALOTR010000212.1 GCA_025457805.1 Akkermansiaceae bacterium
CGGGCCAACATGTCTTGGCGCGCCTTGGCCCATTCAATGCCGGTTTCGATCCAGCGAGTGCGCTCGGTTGGCGTGGCGGGAGCTTGGTTTTTCCAGGCAGTGAAGTTGGAGAAAACGTCAGCTTGAAGATCCGGGGAGAATCCGGAAGGGGAGGAGTGTTTCCGGCTAGTTGGGCTGGTGGCTTCCGCGGTGGAGGCGGTTTGCCTGCCGGATCCCGGCCGGAGACCCTGCCAGATCAAAACACCAATGAGAATGAGAAGCAGGCCGACGTGGAGTCTCCATGGTTTGAGCATGGAGAATTTCAATCATACCAAAGTATCGCTGTCCACTCCGGAGTCTTCGACTAAATCCGGATATCGATCATCGCGCGCTTGCGGCGGGATTCGATCCAGCGGTCGTATTGGGCGGAGGTTTTCTTTTTGCGGACGCGCTCTTCGATCATGTCCCGGACTTTGTCGAGAGGAGGCGAGGGGCCGTAATCGATCTTGATGACCTTGGCGATGGTGAAACCCTGGGGATCGAGCAAAGGTCCGATGATTTTGCCGACGGGAGCCTCGAAGATGATGGAGGCGAATTCCGGTGAAAGATCGATGCGGGGGACATTTTCCTGCAAGCCGCCCTTGTCGGCGAAGGCGTCCTTCGAGTTGGCCTTGGCGATTTCCGCGAAGTCCTTGCCATCGGAGAGTTCCTTGGCGATGCCCTCGGCGAGGGTGAGTTGGGTCTCCGGAGTGGCGACCGGATTGTCCGCATCCGAGGCGGGGATGAAGATTTTCTGGAAGGTGACGACGTCCTTGGTGACATCGCGAAGGGTGAGTTTCACCTCGTTGTATTCCTTCTGGACCTCGTTCGGCAGCGGCGGCGGGGCATCGGCGAACTGGTTGGCGCGCATGGCCTGGACGACCATTTTTTCGCGGGTCATTTTGCGGTAGCCTTCCATGGTGAGGCGGCTGCGTTGGAGTTCTTCGCGGAATTTCACCTCGCTGCCGTTGTAGAGGTCGCGCATCTGGCGCTTGATTTCCTCGTCGATGATGTTGGGTTTGATGCTGGCACCGAGCTGTTTGAATTCATCGAGGATGATCTGGCGGTCGATGAGTTCCTGGAGGATCTTGGTTTTCGCCTCATTGAACTGCGCCTCGAACTGCGGCCCGCGGCGCGGGAACTGGGTGGCGAGCTGCGCGTAGATGGGCGACATCATGAACGACACCTGATTCTTGGTGATCACGCTGCCGTTGACCTTGGCGGCGATGCCATTGACCTCGACCGGACCGCGGGCGACCGGACGCGGGGCGGCTTGCTGGCCGGGGGCGGCAGGAATGGTGGGCGCACCCGGAATCGGGGCAAGCTGGGCGCTGGTCCATTGCAGAGGCAGCAGGGAGGCGGCCAGAACCAAGGCGGAGGCGGAACACGATTTCATGAAAATAGGGATAGGGATGTGGACGGGAAAAATCCAGCTCACGCGTGGAAGTTTTCCCATGCTCGGGGCCGATTGCAAGCGGGGAAACGGCGGGCGAGGCCGGGGGTTTCGGTCACAATTGGAAATCCGCCCGAAAAGCCGCTGGCAGGCGGGCGGAAAAACCGATAGGGTGGCACAGGGAATGGACGAAGACGGCACACGGAAAGTTTGGAGAATGGAACCCTTGCTCGGTGGCATTGCGCTCCTGCTGCTGCTGACAGGGTGTTTTGTCGTGCTGCGGCCCTTCACTACGGCGCTGATGTGGGCGATCATTCTCGCCTATTCGCTTTACCCGCTGCAACGGATGTTCACCCGCTGGTTTCGCGGTTCGCGGACGCTGGCGGCATGTTTTGTAACGCTCACTGTGACGATCCTGCTGGCAGGGCCGGTGGTTCTGATCGGGTTGAGCATTGTGAAGGATGGCCAGGATCTGGCGCGGGCGACTCGGGATTGGTTCATGAATGTGCCGGACCAACCCCCTGCATGGATGGCTCAAACCCCGGTCGTGGGCAAAGAATTGGAAACCTACTATCAGCAAGCGGCGGAGGGTCGCAAACGCTGGATGGAGCAACTCGCAAAAGAGGTCACGACCACAGCGCCGCGGCCGAAGATCGTGATGGAGACGGGGGACGGGGAGTTGGTGGTGCAAGAGCCGCCGCCAGTGCCCGCGGTGGAACCAAGCGCTCTCCCCAATGAGGAGAAAAAAGATGAGGCGTCCCACCTTGTCGTGCTGTTGGGTCGATCCCTGGTCTGGGCGCAGTCCTGGCTGATTGCCGCTGGCAAGGCCCTGCTTGGCGGGGTGACCCAGGTTTTGGTGAGTGCCTTCCTCGCGTTTTTCCTGCTGCGGGATGCCACCGAGCTTTCCGAACGCCTCGGCGTGGCGGTGGAACGGCTGGCCGGGGATCGCGGGCGGCACTTGATCAAGGTGGCGGGCGACACGGTGCGCGGCGTGATTTACGGCATTCTCGGCACGGCCATCGTCCAGGCGCTGGTAGCGGGTCTGGGTTTCTGGATCGCCGGAGTTCCCGGGGCGGTGCTGCTCGCTGTGCTGACCTTCTTTTTTGCCGTGATCCCCTTCGGCCCGCCCTTGATCTGGCTGCCTGCGGCCTTCTGGTTGTTTGCGCAGCACCAACCCGGCTGGGGGATTTTCATGCTCGTCTGGGGGCTTTTGGGAATCAGCAGCGTGGACAATTTCCTGCGGCCTTACCTCATCAGTCAGGGCAGCAAGATGCCTTTCATCCTTATCTTCTGCGGAGTGATCGGCGGGGCCTTTGGGTTCGGGTTGGTCGGGGTGTTCCTCGGCCCCACTTTGCTGGCGGTGGCTTTCCGGTTGGTGGAGGAATGGTCATCCAACCGCAAGGCTGCCAAGGCGGAATCGACGCCACTTTCGATTTCGGAATTGCCTGAAGTGCCGGGAAAGGCGACACCCCCGCATGGCGGTGAGTCCCTCGGCGTTGGGTAAAGTAGTGGAAGTGTTCGAGCGGAATTTCCGGGACCGCGGCGAACTCGGGGCCTCTGTGAGCATTTGGTGGGATGGCGCGGAAATTCTTTCCCATGGCCATGGTTGGTGCGAGCGGGAGAAACTCCGGCCCTGGACCGTGCAGACCATGGTCCCGGTCTATTCAGCAACCAAGGTGCCGGCGGCGTCCACGCTTCTGCTGGCGCTTGCCTCCCGCGGGCTGAATGAGGACACGCCGGTGACTGAGGTTTGGTCGAAGTTTCCTGTGCCGGAAGCGAGATTTCATCATCTGCTATCCCATCAATGCGGGCTGGCGGTGCTGGATCACCGGGCCAGCATCCTCGAACATGCGGACGTGGTGGAGGCGATCGAAGAACAGATCCCTACCTGGAGAATCGGCGATGGCCATGGTTATCACCCGCGGACCTTCGGGGCGCTGCTGGATGAACCGGTGCGCCGCTTGACCGGACTCACGCTCGGCGGCTATTGGCGGGAGGCGATCGCTGGGCCGCTGGATCTGGATTTCTGGATCGGCCTGCCGGAAACCGAGTGGCCGCGCGTGGCGAGGCTCTATCCGGGAAAAGCAGGTGTCGATGACCTCGCGGATGCATTTTACAAACAACTCACCACCTCCGGGACCTTCACGCGGCGCGCGTTTTCCTCGCCGCGCGGCCTGCATGCCATCCATGAAATGAACGAGTCGCGCGCCTGGTCCGCCGGACTTCCTGCGCTCGGCGGGGTGGGCACGGCTTCGGCCTTGGCAAAGTTTTACCAGGCAGCAATCGGCTCCATCGAGAGCCCGCTGCCAGTCCGAGTGCGCCAGGCGCTGGCCACACCGCGTTCATCCGCAGAGGACAAGGTGCTCCTGCGTCCTACCGTCTTCACTTGCGGGGCGCAGCAGGATCCGTTGGATGCTGATGGGCGCAAGATCCGGCACATTTACGGCCCCTCGCTCACCGCCTTCGGCCATCCGGGCGCGGGCGGCAGTCATGGCTTGGGCGATCCCGAGACGGCGATCTCCTTCGCCTACGTGATGAACCAAATGGACCTCAGCGTGATGCCCGGCCAGAAATGCGTGGAAATGGTGGACGCACTGTTCTCGGAACTCTGACTTGGGAACATTCCGATTCCGGTTCTTGACCCTGCGGGGGCGGAATCTTACGAAGTGCCCATGACACCACTTTACGAGGGCAAGGCGAAGCGACTTTGGACCACCGACAATCCGGATACGCTCCGCATGGAGTTCAAAAACGACGCCACCGCTTTTAATGGTGAAAAGAAAGCCTCCTTCGAAAACAAAGGCCGCCTCAACAATGCCATCAGCACGCTGATCTATGGCATGCTCGAAAAAGAAGGCGTGCCCACCCATTTCGTCCGCCAGATCGATGAGACAAACGTGGAAGTCAAGAAGGTGGAAATCCTGATGGTGGAAGTCATCGTCCGCAACATCGCTGCCGGCAGTTTCTGCAAGCGCACGGGCATGGCGGAAGGTCATGTATTCTCACAACCGATCATCGAGTTTTCCTACAAGAGCGACGAACTCGGCGATCCGCTCATCAATGATGATTACATCCGTGAAATGAAACTCGCGACGCCCGAGGACATGGCCCACCTGCGCAAGGCCGCCCTCAAGGTGAATGAACTCCTCTCCGCGTTCTTCGCCAAGTGCGGACTCAAGCTCGTGGACTTCAAACTCGAATTCGGCCGCCTCAAGTCCGATCCTTCGATCATCGTGCTCGCCGATGAAATCAGCCCCGACGGTTGCCGCCTCTGGGATCTCAAAACCGGCGAGAAAATGGACAAAGACCGCTTCCGCCGCGATCTCGGCAACGTGATGGAAGCCTATGAGGAAGTGTTAGGCCGCGTGAAGCAAGGGATTGAAGATTGCCGATTGCCGATTGAAGATTGAAGATTGAAGATTGAAGATTGAAGATTGAAGATTGAAGATTTTTCTAACAATCGAAAATCGGAAATCTTCAATCGAAAATCTAAAATCGGTTCATGCCGGTCCGCGGTCCACATCGATGCGGAAGGGGCGGCCGCGGAGGCGGGCGTTGCGGGTGCGCTCCATGACTTGATCGACGAGGCTCTGCGGCACATCGACGAGGGAATGTTTGGGAAACAAAGTGATGCGTCCCAGGCAGCCATCGGGCAGGCCAGCCTCGCGATAAAGCATGCCGACGATTTCCTTGGCCATCACGCCGTGGGTCTTGCCGAGGGAGAGGAACATGCGGGTCATGCCGTCTTCCTGCGGGATGGGGCCGCGTTCGAATTTCGGCTTTGGACCACGCTCGTCGCGTTGCGGGCGATCGCCCCGATCTTCGCGCTGCGGCCGCTCATTTGCCACACGCTCGCGCCGGGCGGGGCGCTCGGGTTCGCGGTCTTCTTCGATCAATGATCCCTCGCGGCCACTCGATTCGCGCAGCATGGTGGCAAGCGCTCCGGCAATGTCGGTGGGTGTATGACCTTGTTCCAGCAAACGGTCGATGTTGTCCTGATAGGCATCGAATTTCCCGGTTTCGAGACGTTCCTTGAGCGTGTCGAAAATCAAATCCGCACGGCGGCCTTCCACTTGCTCGACAGACGGGATGCGCTCGCGGCGGATGACCTGGCGGGTATATCTTTCGATGGATTGCAGCCGATAGATATCACGTCCATACACAAAACTCACAGCGCGCCCCGAACGCCCGGCACGACCGGTGCGGCCGATGCGGTGCACGTAGTCTTCCGGGTCGGTGGGGAGGTCGTAATTGAAGACAATATCAATTTCATCGATGTCCAAACCACGCGCCGCCACATCGGTGGCCACCAGCAACTCGACGGATCCCTCGCGGAAACGCTTGAGCACGCGTTCGCGCATCTGCTGGGTCATGTCGCCGTGCAAGCGGTCTGCTGCATATCCGCGATTCACCAA
>JALOTR010000213.1 GCA_025457805.1 Akkermansiaceae bacterium
TCGTCGCTCCGCCGATGGCACCATTGATGTTGAAGGTGTGGGTGTTGCTGCCTGCTCCTTGTCCGATCCGCAAGGTCGTGTTTCCTCCAGCACCGAGGGCGATCGGGGCGGCGATGGTGGTGGATGGGTTGGTGCCGGCGGTGGCCGACTGGAGGACGGTTCCCGCATTGATCGTGATTCCGCTGGTCCCGCTGATGCCAGGGCTGGCGCCGAGGGGAGTCGCATTGGTGAGGCTGAGCACGCCGCCTGTGATGGAAGTGGCGCCAGTGTAGGTGTTGCTGCCGGCGAGGACGCTGGTGCCGGAGCTGCCCTGGGAGAAGGTGGACGCACCGCTGATGACCCCGGCGGAACTTTGGCTGAGAATACCCGTTCCGCTGGTGGAAACCGCACCGCCACCGGAGAGCGATCCGGTGAGCGAAAGCGTGCCGCGGTCGATCATGGTAGCACCGGTGTAGGTGTTGGCACCGCCGAAGGTCACGGTGCCCGGAGTGCCGGACGGAATGGTACTGGCGATGGTGACGGATGATGCTCCACCACCGTTGTTGACGATGGGGGCGTTGATGTCCAAACCGCCCGTGTTGTCCATGTTGACGACCAGATTCCTTTCCGATCCGATCACGAGGGTGCCGCCGGTTCCCGGAGCGATGATCGCCTTGTTTGTGTTGACACCGATGATGCCGTTGATCGTGTAAGTGAAACCGCCAGTACCGAGATTCAGGGTTCGGGCGGCATTGTCAGAATTGACCACCAAACCATAACTTTGCGCATTGCCGGTGAGAGTGATGTTCGCCGTTGAAATCTGGCGTGCCACTGTCACGGTTCCGGAAACTCCCTGGGACGCAATGGTTGCGGGAAGGGCTACAAGTTGTCCAAGGTTGTCCACATTGACCCATCGCACCGCACCCGGGTTGACGGACTGGCGGTAGTAGAGACCGGCGTTGACATTGATCCAGTTGGCCACGCCAGATGCTACCGGCAGTGTTTTTCCTGTGATGCCAGATACATTGATGATTTCCGCTGTGGGCAGCACGCCGGTCGCCCAAATCGTTCCCGGATTGATGGTGGTGACGGAACCTGCGGTGGCGGTGAGAGTGCCGAGATTGAGGGTGGCGGATGTGGCGGTCGCACCTTTGGTGATGTTCAGCGTGTTGTTTCCGGCTCCGAGGGTGGAGCCAGCGAAGGTTTGCACGGTGGCGGTGGTGGCGTTCCCGGTGAGGCTGAGCGCTCCGTTGTTGATCTGGAGGGCGTTGGTGGCGTTAACCAGATGGGTCGGGGCGGCGAGATTGTTGGAATCGAGTGTGAGCGTTCCGCCGTTCACATTGAGGCCGCCGGTGAAGGTATTGACCGCCGAGCCATTGAGAGTGAGAGCGCCTGCGCCGGTTTTCTGCAATCCATCGGCTCCGGCAATGACACTGTTGATGGTGAGAGTCCGACCGGACTGGGTGACGTTGACCGCCGGGGTGCCCGAGGCGGTGTCCAAGGTAAGAAGATTCGAACCAGTGATGAGGAGGTTGTTGGATGATGTGGTGGCATCGGTAAAGGTGATGTTACCGATGGTACGGTCGGCCGCCAAAGTGACCGTCTGATCGGCAGAGATATCCACGCCGGTGAAGTTGGCCGTGAAGCCGGTGCCGTCGGCGATCGTGCCGCCAGCCCAGGTCCCGACGTCGGCCCAATTGCCCGAGCTACCCAGCCAAGTGCCGTTCTGAGCGCTTGCGGACTTTGCCGAAAGCAAACTGGCGATGGCGGTGGCGAGGGGAATGGAGAGACGGGCGGATGATAGGATCTGGAGTTTCATGGGTTTTTGGGATTTAGGGTTGTGATGAAAAAACACTCGTTCGCCAATTCAGCCGGAATGCGGTGATTGCAACGAAGTCGTGGTTTCCGAAAAAGCGACGGGTGGGTTTTTTTGGAACTGGATTTTCAGGAAAGTCGCCGAAACGACCCTCCCTCTTATTTGGACTATAGCGAATTGCAATTTCAAAACCATCCCCCAACCGGGTGAGACGGTCCGCTTTGGATCGGGGAGCGTGGAAAGGCTTGAAGACCTGATCGATTCCCAAATTGACTGCAAAATCCTGCGAAACGCAACGTATCGCAGGTTCCACCGATAGTCCCCTCCAACCCGAGAATACCAAAAAACCCATGAAATCTCGCCATACCTCACGGTCACGGTCGCCGTTTTTCCGCGCCGTCATCGCCCTCGCGGCACTCGCCATCCCCTTGTCCCTCCCCTTCACTGCCCTTGGCGAGGAAATCGCAAGGCCCGACGACAAGGCGGCGGACCATTCGAAGAAGCTCAAGGTTTTCATCCTGATGGGCCAGTCCAACATGGTAGGCATGGGCGACATCCAGGGCGGCAGCACGCCATGGAAACCCTCCATGCAAAATCCGGTGATGTCGGTCTATGAAGGCGCTTATACAGCCGGCACGGATTACGACAAACTGACTGCGGTTTCGACGATCGATGTCGCCACGAAAAAGGATTGGTCGCCACCCGCCGCCGACAAATCAAAACCGTTGACCCATGTGCTTCGCGGACGGATCCAGCCGAAGGAACCCGGGGTCTATGAGTTCAGCCCCGGCTATGGCGGATCATCCTACAACATCATGGAGGTGGATGGCACCGAGGTTTACCGGCGCGAGCCGGGCAAGGAACCCGTTCGCAAGCCGTTCCGGTTCGAAGCGGGAAAATCCCATGCGTTCGAGGTCACTTATCTCACTGCGGATGTCGGCATCCCGGGATGGATGTCACGCAGCGACGTTCCCGGGACTCTCAGCACGCTTGTCAAACAACAGGGGAAGTATCCGTTCCTGCTCGACGCAAAGGGCCAGTGGAGTGCCCGGAAGGACGTTTACTACTATGATGCCCGTACCAAGAAGGGCAGCCCGCTGAGCGCCCTCTCCAATGGCGCATCCATCGGTCCGGAAGTCGGCATCGGCTTCGTGATGGGGCAACTGTTTGAAGAGCCGGTGCTCATCCTCAAGAGCTGCATCGGCAACCGCGGCCTCGGCTGGGATCTCCTGCCGCCGGGAAGCAAGCGATTTATGGAAAACGGCAAGGTTTACGCCGGTTATGGGGAAAAGCCGCCGGTCTGGGACGCCGATCCTGCAAAGGGAGTGGACACGCCTCCGCCCCCGTTTGTGGACAAGAAGGGCAAACCCATCGAATGGCATGCCGGCCTCCAATATGACCGCGACCTTGCCGACGCCAAAGAAGCCCTTGCAAATCTTGCGAAGATCCATCCGGACTACAAAGGCCAGGGATATGAAATTGCGGGCTTCGCGTGGTTCCAGGGCCACAAGGATCAGAACGACGTCTATGCCAAGCACTATGAAAACAACCTCGTCAACCTGATCAAGTCCCTGCGCAGGGACTACGATGCGCCCGACGCGAAGTTCGTGCTCGCCACCGGATGCGGGAATCCCGGACGCGAAAGCTTCGGCCTTCAGATCGCGGAGGCACAACTGGCGATGAACGACACGAAGAAGCATCCGGAATTCGCCGGAAACGTGAAGTGCGTGGACGTCCGCGAATTCTGGCGCGAGGTGGCGGTTTCCCCGAAGAACCAAGGCTTCCACTACAACCGCAATGCCGAGACCTACATGGAAGTGGGCCTCTCGCTTGGCAGGGCCTTGAAGGACCTCTTTGGAAAATGAGCATCAGCAGGGTTCTTCCCCTGCCCCTCCGTCATACCTCTGTCATCCCAAAAAATAGTGGCAGCCGCCCTATTTGGTGATCGACGGATTCCGCCGATTCGCATACCCCTCGCGGCGAATGAAAGCGATCACAACCCTATTTCCCCTGCTCTTGCTCACAAGCTGCGTCTCGAACTCCGATCTTGCGCCAGTTCAGAAATTCAACAAGGCCGATAAGGACGGCAGCGGAGCGGTGAGCCGCGCGGAAGCGACCCAGCTGATCATCGCTGACGCCTTCGCCCTGTATGACAGCGACGGGGATGGCTTCGTCACGGAAAAGGAATTTCTCGCCTCGGGAGGCAAACCGGAAAATTTCCGCAAGATCAACAAGTCAGGAACCGGCAAGATTACCTTGGCCGAAGCCCAATCCAGCCCGCTGGTATTCAATACCTTCGTCGTTGCCTTCGACGAAGCCGATACCAACAAGGATGGCCAGGTCACCCTGGCGGAATACCAAACTTATATCAAGTTGCGTGACGCCGCCGTCCGCTAAGAAGGCAAAACTACAATCCTGTAACCTTATGAACCAATCACTCCGTTTTCTCGCCACCCTCGCAATGGGCGCATCAGCGCTTCTCTTGTGCTCCTGCGGCACCACCAGCAGATCAGCCTCGGGCACCTCCTTCTCGTTCGACCCACCCGCCAAGAAACCAAGCAATCCCTCCGCGGTGAAAATCCACATCAGCACCGGGGCCGGGAAACTCTATGTGACGGAAGGAAATGAAGTCCTGCTTGCCACTCCCTGCGGAGTTGGCACCAGCGCCAGCCCCACTCCAGCAGGCAACCACAGGATCACCTCCAAGACCCGCCATCGGCGCCGCCAAAGCAACCCCGGCGCAGGCTATCCGATGACCTATTGGATGTCCTTCTACAGCCCGGCCTACGGCATGCATTGGGGCTTCGTGAAACCCTACCCGTCCACCCACGGCTGTGTCCGCCTGCCACTCAACTCCGCACGCAAGATTTTCGACATGACGCCGGTCGGCACGCCCGTGAATGTTGCCAAGTCACAACCTTGGGATTCCACCGTCGGCGCAAGCCTGCCCCGCCTCGATGATGGCCCGCTCCCCAATCCGCCGAACTCCTATCTGATGAGCGGCAAAGTCTTCGCTGACATGGATCAGGGCAAGATGTGGAACTTCAACTAATTCTGTTAGAGTGAAGCTCCCGCCTTCTTCTTGAGGCCCGGATTTCAATCCAACTCACTAACATCGCAAAGGGCACCGGAGCCGACCCGGTGCCCTTTTTTCGCGTCTTGCAGGTTCATCCATGGAGCGGGGAGCGGGGAGCGGGGAGCGGGGAGCGACGGATGTTCCCTTCAGCACCAACGGTGCGAGGCATACCAGCCCGGGGCAGCGCCCTGATCTTTATCCACAATTCGATCGGGACGCTGCGACGCGGAGCACGATCCGGTCGCGGAGCGACCATTGATGGTAGCCGGGCGTTTCAAGGCCCGGGAGTTGGCCAGGGACTTGAAATCCGGATCAACGGTTATCTCACTTGTCGGCTTTTCCGATCGATAGTGTGAGCAGTTCTCTTCCCGAGAGACGGGTGGTAAACCTGCCGCCTTTGGTTTGGCCAGAGGGAAGTTCCACGAAGTCATCTTGGCGTCCCGTGCGCCACATGCGGAATGGCGCATCGGCAAATGGCGGGGCGATGCGGAGCTCGATGTCCGCATCCTGATCCTGCACGGCGGCGATGTGGACGATGAGTTTGGATTTGTCTGAACTGATGAATGACGATGCCTTGACTCCGGGTTTGGAAATGCCGCTCGCGAAGGGTCCGCTGACTTTGCAATCCACAATTCTCATGCCGGGGACGAGCGGGGCGCACCACTGGCGGAAGCCATGATAGATCTTGGTGGGAAGATAGCTTTCTCCCCAGTTGAGATGGATCAGCGCTTCTCCACCCTGGCGCGGCGGATAGACCCAGTCATAGGCCATCCAGACGTTGACGCCTTCGTTGAAGGCCTCGGTCATGTAGAGCCAGAACTCGCCGGCGGAATTGATCAGGCCGGGGGATTTGTCCACTCCGTTGAAACAGGCTTCGGTCATCCATAGCGGCTTGTTTCCGGCGAGTTCGCGCATTTTCGCCCAGCGGTG
>JALOTR010000214.1 GCA_025457805.1 Akkermansiaceae bacterium
GTTGAACCTGTTGAACCTGTTGAACCTGTTGAACCTGTTGAACCTGTTGAACCTGTTGAACCTGTTGAACCTGTTGAACCCGCGAAACCGACCAAGCACACGCAACCACAGGAAACCCTAGATTGGCCCACGATCGGCGAGTAGTGGTCGCGGGAAATTCAGCCCGTGGCCAGGTTAGCAAAGCAGTGCATTACCGGTTTCCGGCCGGGACAATTGATCCCGCCAGCCAATCCGTTTCCGGATGGCTGGCGGGAAATGCGATCAGGCAGGTGAAATGAACCATCAAAGTGACGAAAATCAAAGAACCCCGGGCGATGCATTCGCTCGAATGCTGTATCCCAAGATCGAGAGTTCCGGTGCAAAAATGCAGTCGGTTTTGCCGACACCAGTTGAAATCGCGGCAGCTCTTGACCGCCACATCGTTGGTCATGCGGCCGCGAAGAAAATGCTCGCCGTTTCATGTTTCAAACATTTGGTGGCTTGTGCGGCAGCCGACATAAATGGTGGCAAGATTCCACCGGGTAATCATTGCATTCTTGCCGGTCCAACGGGATGTGGAAAGTCGGCAATGATCGGTGTTTTGGGTGATTTTCTTGGGGTGCCGATACTCGAAATCAACTGTGCGATTTTGTCCCCAAGCGGATATAAGGGCACGACTCTGAATCAACACGTGGCGGAGTTCGCCGGGAGGTTGGCGTGTGGAAACAAGACCTCGCCGGCAATTGTGGTTTGGGAGGAAATTGATAAATTGGCGGATGATCGATCCGAGGCAGGACGCTATCGGAGAATGACGCAGGCCGACGCTCTGCGCTTCCTCGATGGAGCGGCATGCGGCGAGGAGGCGACACTCGATGCATCCCGAATCCTGAGCATCGGACTTGGGGCTTTCGAAGGGTTGGATCGAATCCGAAATCCGCGGACTGTGCCGGTGATCGGATTCAACGGAAACGCGGATCAAGAGGTGAAATTCGATGAATCCGGCCCAGACTCCGAACTCCTGCCGGATCATTTGATCGAGTTTGGGTTGATGCCGGAATTTGTAGGTCGTTTCTCGCAATTTGCCGCGCTTGATCCCATTGTTGCCGGAACCATGAAGCGGATCATCTGCGAATCCGAATCCAGTGCGCTCTTGCGACGGATCGCGTATTTTTCGCTGAATGGCGTCCGGTTGATGTTTGACGACGACGCGGTCGATGTGATCGTCGCCATGGCCATGGCTCATCCCACCGGGGCGCGGAGCTTGGGTATGATCTTGAATAAACTCCTTCTCGATTTGGAGTTCAGGCTGCCGGATCTTGTGGCGGAAGGAGTATTCGAAATCTCGTTCGACAAGCGTGCGGCGCGAGGAGAAACGGGGCCGGTTTTAGCGAGGGAATCCTCACGAGAGCTACGAGAGTCACTCATGGAAATTCGAAGGAAGGCCGGAGGTTACATCACCAGACCGATGTCGAAGGGATGAGATGATTCGACGAAATTCTGATCAGCCGGCTGGCGCGGCCGAGGAGGAGCATCGAACACGCGTCCGCCGCTTTCGCGGGAACGTTGTGGATGGAAAGAACCTTCTTTGTGCTGATGAGAATGATTCTAGGGAAACGACTTCCGAGAGCTTTCGATCAGCGAAGACAAGAAACCAATAACCAGTAGAAACCATAACCATGACTACAAAAACCATTGAATTCGCGAGTCCCAAAGACCTCGTGGCTGCTCCAGGCAGCCCGTGGGATAGGCCGCGCAGTCCCTCGTTCGCCGACTTCGTCCTCAAACCCGAGTATCGGAATCGAATCCACCGATTCCCGGTGGGAATCACCACCGTTCGCGTGCTTCCGCCGCTGGCGGGAAGCACCCGGGATTGGCTGCTTGGGTGCCAGGTGCTCAAGTATTCCGGAGGCCAACATCTGCATGGTCGCACGCTGGTCCCGGACCATCGGAGTGTGTTTGACGTCGCTTACCGGTGGTGCCTGAAACACCGGCCGGAATCGCTTTACTCGAAACAGAACCCGCAGGGCTACAGACTGCTTGCGGATCCCGTGAGTGTGTTCGGCATGCTGGTCGAAACTCCGGATGCCCGTATGGTGGTTGCCCGGTGGGCCGTCGCCGGTGCCTATGATGGCGGTCGCGGCGGTGTTGCCGGCCTCGGACATTTGGTTTGGAAGGTGTTTCAGGAGAAGGACGAGAATGGCAGGTTCATTGCCGATCCCTCCGATCCCGAAACCTGTCCCCACCTCGTGGTGGAGCGCGTTCAGCCGAAGGGAGCCCGATATCCGAGCTACTCGCTCCGATTGGGACGATCGCCGTCCCCGATTGGGGATTGGCTGGCCCGAATGGAGCCCGCAGAACTAGAAGTTCTCCGCCCTTTGGAGGAGGTGGTACACATTCCGACGCCGGACGAAGAGTGGCAATTGCTCGAGAACGTATTGCCTCCTGAACTGGTGGCGAGGGTCCGGTCGGAAAGTTGACCGGTGAAAAGGGGGCTGGGCCGGAGACGGCCCGGCCCACAATTTTTGGCGTGTCGTGGCAGACGGTTAGATCTCCGCCAGGTCGCAGCTGAATTTCCTAGCCGAGGAGGGAATCGAGGTCGGCGAGTAGGGATTGGATGAGGTTCGCGCCGCGGAGGTCGGTGGTGGTGCGCCAGTCGTGGGTGACGGCGACGCGGTCGATGGCGGGTTTGAGCGAGTCCAGCGCGTCGCGGAACTTGATGGCTTGGAAGGCCTCGGGTTTTTGCTCGAGTCCGGGTATGGCGAAGGTTTCCGCAATGCGGGTGATTATCGCGAAGACGGGCATCCAAGCAAACCAGATGGGGAAGACGCGTTGGCCCTTAGGGCTGCCGTGGGGAGCGAGCAGAAAGTGCCAGGAATCGGCGATGACCCGGTAGATTTTCTCGCGGCCCTGGCGGGAGGACAGGATCTGGCAGGACTCCTCCATTTCATTGAGGGTGAGCTGCACGGATTTGAAGAAATAGCCGGTGTCCCGCGCGATGGCGGTGGGATTTCCGCTGCCATGAACGAGGAGCCAGGCGAAGATTTCCGCGCGGGCATTCACTCCGAAGAAGGCGCGCAGAAGGAAGATCAGGTTTCCGGGCATCCGGGTATCCGGGGCTTTGCTCATGCCACGATGCTCCACGGGACCGCGCAGCAGGCCAGCGGCTTGGAAATCGGGATCGGGATCGCCGAGAACCGGCAGGTAGCCGCCCTTGGCGGAGAAAAACAGCGGTTCGGGCTCGGCATCCGCAGACGCGGGGCGGCCGAATCCCTGCCACTTTCGAAGGACGGATTGTTTCCCGAGAACTCCGGCGATGGCGGCCAGCACGCGGCCATCGGCGACACCGGGCCATTCCTCATCGAGCGAGCGCAGGCGCAGCACGTTGATCCGACGGCCGTTGCGCGCGAGCCAGTCGAGCGACTCGTCCATCAGGCGCGGGTCGTGGCGGCCGTAGCGCGAGGTGGCGAGCACGAGCGCCTCGGGATCGATCATCCACGCATCGCCCGAGCGCGCGCCTCCCGCGACGCCGATGGAGGACCACTGGCGCCAGAGGAAATTGACGGCCAATTCGTCAAGGTGCCGTCTGGTATCTGGAAAGGAGATGGCCATGACCGAGGTGGTTGAGGATCTGTGGGAGTTTCGGATGGGTGGGCTGCCCGAGGATTTCCTTCAGGATCCAATCGAGGTGGTGGGCGGTTTCCTCCGCAGTTGGATTGAGGGCTGTCAGATCGGTCAGATCACGGGGCTTGTCCCGGTCCAGGGCGGCATGGAGTTTCAGCAGGATCAGGCCGTCGCGGCGGATGTAGCTGACGCGGAGGCAGGGGCCATAGGTACGGGTGTCGAAGCTCCACCACGTGAGTTCGGGCAACTGATCGCGGCCGATGAAGAGGGAAACGGAACTGTTCAGCCAGTTGGATTCGAGATTCAGCTCCTTGGCCACCCGGGCTGCGGCGTCCGTGAGCGTTTGTGGCAGGGGATGGGCGCGGGTGTCGCCACCGTCCAATGCGATCACATCGACATCGTGGGTATTGCGGGAGGTGATTTTCTGAGCCAACAGGGCGCTCCCGCCCGCGACCACCAGCGAATAGGAAACCTTGGCCTCCTCAAGCAGTGCGCCAAGGAGAGTCAGTGCCTGATGCAGGGTGTTTTCAGAAAACTCACTCACAAAGTATTGGGATTATGTCCCTATTCAGATTATTTTGCAAGGTTTTAAAGATTTGGATCTGAAAAATGGGATTTTCAAGGTTCCAACGATCACGTGTCCATTCCGGATGTTTGTGCGCGATTTCGGTGCAAGGCCGGGTCTTTTCAGGTGGCCGCGCCTAACCGTCCAAAAGGCGGCGAGCTGGGCTTCGGGACCTGGACAGCCCCCACGGACTCAATCCGGCGATGCTGTCATCCACGGCTCTTCAGGGACCAGATACACCATCACGGCGCGGTAGATCATAAGTTCGGACGCCAGTGGCTCGGCCCACGACCGCTTGAGGTCCGGACTCGATGCCCGGCGGAACGCGCCGATGCTGTAGCAACCCCAGCGCTCGATCATGGCGGCGCGACACCAGGAGATCACGAACTCCACGTTGCCGATTCTGGCGGCGATAAGGAAGACGGCCCCCGGATCGGGATCCAAGCTGAGGATGCAGTCATGCGCGATGCGGTCGGTGCCGCGACCACCAAATTCAAAAAACGTTGTCATCAACTGGTTACGCCTTGGATCGCGTGTTCGTGAAGGCATCTCTTGGAGTTCGTCCGGAAAAAAATTATAGGCAGCCTTCACAAATCGGCCGCTCGGGGCGTGAAGCAGGTGGAGGGACATCCTCCGCCAAAATCATGAACCGAACCAAAAACACCCAAAACACAACCGACCTGCTCTGGCTTTCTGATTTGCATCTCGAACGAGCATCCGATGAAACGAGGAAGCGGTTTCTCGAACGACTCCGGAGCACATGCTGCGACGCGATACTGATTACCGGAGACATCTCAACCTCTGAGCACCTAACACACCACCTGGGGGAAATCTCCGATGCATGTGATGACAGAAAGGTTTACTATCTGCTAGGCAACCACGATTACTTCCATGGCTCCATCCGTGAAGTGGAGCGGACCGTGATCGCCCTAAGCCAGGACCATCGCAATCTCGTTCCGCTCGGACAGGGTGAGATCATCGAACTCAGCCCGGATACCGCTCTGGTCGGACACCGGGGATGGTTCGACGGCCTGGCCGGCGCGGGCGAGGAGACTTGGATTGAAAGTCCCGACCACCAAAAGATCGACGACTTCAAACACTTGGACCGTCGGGAGTTTTTCGAACGCCTGCGGCAACTTGGGGAGGATTCCGCCACATACCTCCGCCAGGTGCTTCCCGCAGCGCTCAGTCGCTATCGCCACGTCATGATCGCCACCCATGTGCCACCGTTCTACCAAGGCGTGAAATACGATGGTCGCGACTGCCGGTGGGAACGCCAACCCTTCTTCACCAACAGCGCAGCAGGGAACACGATCGTGGGAATCCTGAAACGGTTTCCACACCGCAGGATCACGGTTCATGCCGGGCATAGCCACAGTGCCGCGAATGTCCGGATGTCACGAAATCTGTCAATTCAAGTGGCCGGAGCGCAACCCGTCAAACCCGCGTTCAACGGACTCCTTCAAATCAACTGAACGGTTTGCTTTCCGCCGCCAAACGGGTCTACGGGAATGGTATCTGACGGTTTGACCGCTCATTGGGGGAGCGGTTCCGTGGAGGTTGTCACCTGCCTCAGCTTATCAGCAACTGCAATCGGCGAAGCGGGAACTGTCGGCTTTGATCAACAAGCAGGACC
>JALOTR010000215.1 GCA_025457805.1 Akkermansiaceae bacterium
GCCTTGTGATCCGCAAGCCATGGCCATCGATGATCCGCACCATTTACGGCGACAAGGAACGCTACAAAAAAACCTATTGGTCCGACTATCCCGGCCTCTACACCGCAGGCGACGGCGCTCGCCGCGACAAGGATGGGAATTTCTGGATCATCGGTCGCCTTGATGACGTGCTCAATGTTTCCGGTCACCGCCTTGGCACCGCCGAGATCGAAAGCGCTCTCGTTTCCCACCCCGCCGTCGCTGAGGCTGCCGTGGTTGGCCGCCCGGATGACATGAAGGGCCAAGCCGTCGCCGCCTTCGTCACGCTCAAGGGTGGCTTCGAGGAATCTCCCGAACTCCGCGAGCAACTTCGTGGCCACGTCGGCAAGGTGATCGGTGCCATTGCCAAGCCGGATGATCTTCATTTCGCCCCGGGCTTGCCAAAAACGCGTTCCGGGAAAATCATGCGTCGTCTCTTGAAGGAGCTGGTCTGCACTGGGACCATCTCCGGCAACGTGACGACTCTGGAGGACTTCTCGGTCATCGAGAGCCTGCAGAAGAAAATCTCGAAATAAGATTCCGCATTCCGCATCTTCTCCTCGTCCATCTCATCCTCCATGACTTCCACCCGTTATCTGGTCGCCCGCTTTGCACAGGCCTTCGGGTATTTCCGGAGAGCCCAGCGCATGGCCGATGCCGCGAGCGAGATGCACTTGCTGCGCGAGGCGGAAGCCTATCTGGGTTTGGCGATTTGGGAAAAGGTGGAGGGCATCGAGGCGCTCTCCGTGGAATACTGGAATCTCCGCAAGCTCATCAAGGAGCGCGAGGCCGTCCGCGCCAAGCTCACGGCCTGCCAGCAGCGCTTGGACCGCGCCCACGAGGAACGCTCCGCATTGCTCAACAGCATCCCGGAAGTGAATCAGGAATTGCTCGCAGAACGCACCGCCCTGCTCAGCGAACTCGAACATCTGGCCCATCAGCGGGACACCATCGTGGCAGATGCCCGCGAGGTGCGCCGTGCCTATGTGGGTCTCAAGATGAAATTGGAAGTGCTCACCAAGGAGTCCGCCGCCGCCGGAGCATCCCCCAACCACATCGAGCAACTCACCCAGGTGAAAAAGCGCCTCAACGAGCTCAAGCATCGTTTCGCGGAGCTCAAGACCGAGCGCATCCGCGTCGGCGAGGCGATCGAGCAGGGCGATATCAAGGTCGATCTCGTCGATGAGAAGCTCAAGGAAAAGCGCCAGGATCGCCGCATCCACGCTTCGGAGGCCTTCCAGATCATCGGCGAGGGCAACAAGGAAATCTCCATCCTCAAAGCGGAGAGCGGCCTGCTCGATACCCGCATGCGCCAGCTCTACGCCGAGATCGGCCGCTACGTCTCGCGCAATGCCAACCAGGATCCCGCCTGCGCCGCCGCCGCCGCCAGCCACCATGGCCTTGTCGATGTGATGCGCGCCATGCGCCGCTCGATCGCCCTCAATCACAAGCTCGCCGGCAACGCTTGATCGCCCGGCGATTTCTCACTCTTCCGCGGGTTTCACCTTCTTCACGCCACCCGTCCGGTGGCCTGGCTTGGCGAGAATCTCGATATAAACCGACGCGCACTCCTTCGCCGCCGCCTGATCGATGGCAGGAACGATTTCCTCCACATGCTTCACTTCCGGTGCCTCGTCACCCATCCCCACCCGGCAGTCGAAGTCCCAGAAATCCACACCCTCAGGCAAGGCCTTGCGCCTCTCACGTTTGAGATACTTGCGGACGTCGTTTTTGATCGATTCCACCACCCGTGGCGGCTGGTGTCCGGGAACCTGGAGGGGAAAAATCTTTTTCATCCGACCCGCTTCTGTCCCGCCATAGGGAAATTGTCGAGTGGAGAAAACAATCGGCGATTTGTCTCGCCGGTTCGGGCGCAACCGTGCGCATTGGCGGAAGATGGAAGACCTGATCGCTGACCTCAAACAAAACGGCTGGGCCTGCATGACGGCGGAAACTCCCGATCTGGACGCCATCCAGTTGATGCGGGAATGCGCCAGCATTTGCGCGGCCGGTGATTTCACCCAAGCCGCCACCGGCCGGGGATCTGGCCTGCAAGTGCGCGATGGCATCCGCGGCGATCAGATCCTCTGGCTTCCTCCCGGCGGGGCCACCGCCGATCAGAAAACCTGGCTTGCCCGTCTCGAATGCTTCCGCCTCGCCATCAACCAGCAACTCTTCCTCGGACTCTTCGAATATGAAGGCCACTTCGCAGTTTATCCCGTCGGCTCGTTTTACAAGGCCCATCTCGATCAACATGCCGGTGCCCGCGACCGCATCCTCACCGTCATCCTCTATCTGAATGCCGATTGGCAACCCGGCGATGGTGGCGAGTTGAAACTCTGGACCACTCCGCAAGGGCGGGAAGGAAACTATCAACTCATCGAGCCGCGCATGGGAACGATTGTCTGTTTCATGTCGGATGAATTCTGGCACGAGGTCCTGCCCACCAACAAGGAACGGATGAGCATCACCGGCTGGTTCCGCAAAGCCCCGGCGGCTTGATTCAAGGTCAGCGCAATGCCAACAAGGCAAACTCCTTGTGATGCACGGCAAGCTGCTGGAGTCGTATCGTTTCGAATCCCATCTCACGCAAAGTTTCGAACCAGGCAGACTTTTCCGCGACTTGGGTGATTTCTGTTAGTTTGAGCGTGATGAGCACGCCGCGGATGGAAGGTGTCATGCGGCAGAACCTCGCACATTCCTTGAGCACCACTTCCGGGGATTGGTTCATGTCGGACATGAACCAGGTCACGTCCTTGCCGAGATCCCGCTTGCTCACCAGCGCCGCCGGTTTCCGGCAATGATAAAACCAGGGCTCTCTAACAGATTCCGCATCCCTCGTCGCGATGGCTGATTTCATCACCACATCCGCCATCTTTGCAGGATCCACACCGATCACCGATACCCCGCGGTTCAACAAGGCCAACACCACTCCGCCCGGCGCACATCCCAACTCCACCACGATGTCCTCCGGAGTGAAATCGAGGTCGAAAAATCGCGCTGCTTCCTCCAGTTTCAACCAAGCCCGCGAAGGTGAATCCGCCGACATCACCAAACCGGAATCCCCCGCCGGATAAGCGCTGTGGCTGGGCCCATGACGGTGCAGGCCTGCCCAGAATTCCGTTTCCCCCACTTCCACCACGGTGCCCACCCATTGCCCGGTGATAGGCAATGGGTCACCGGGAATGCCTTCCATTTTCCGCTCGAAATACCTCGCCTGCTGGATGAGCGGAATATCAACTCCGTGATCCGCGCCTGCCTGGTGGATCAGATCGATCGCTCCCTCCCGCGTGGCGGCCTTGCCGAGGGAAAGACACAAGCGCCGCGCACAAGCGAGCGGGGTATCCAGAGCGGAGATGCCAAAGGCCGCATCCGCCTTGAAGGTCACGAATCCACGGCGTTGATAAGACAAACGCCACCCGAGCCGCATCGTCTCCACTTCCAGCTTGAGCGCCTTTTCCGAGCCGGGATTGGCCAAGGCAAACAGATAGGTGGATTGGAAATCGGCGGACATGGAGCGGTGCCGCAGCCTAGGAGGCAGCACCCTTCCGGCAAGCGGGATCTGCCACTTTGTGCTTTCTCGCCTGGCCAATCGCTTTCACGGTCACCTCGTGCCTGCCGACCCGCCATTGCTCGATCTCGCCGTCATCGGCGGCGGCGCATCCGGATTTTTCACCGCCATCCAATACGCGGAAATGGCTCCCGGGAAACAAGTGGGCATCTTTGAAAAAGGCAGCCACTACCTCCAGAAAGTCCGCATTTCCGGCGGCGGGCGCTGCAATGTCACCCATGCCTGTTTCGATCCACGCGACCTCTCACGCCACTATCCCCGTGGCTCGCGCGAGTTGCTGGCCGCCTTCCACCGCTGGCAACCCACCGATACCATCGAGTGGTTCCAGCGCCACGGCGTCACTCTCAAGGCGGAGCCGGATGGACGCATGTTCCCCATCACGGATTCCTCGGAAACCATCATCGCCTGTTTCCTCGAACAAGCGCGCAAACATCATATCTCCCTCCATCCGAAACATTCCCTGACAGAGATTTCCCAGTTGGAAGATGGCAGTTTTTTTCTCAACTTCGATGGCTCCGCTCCATCTGTTAGATCAAGGCGTGTCTGCATCGCCACCGGCTCCCTGAAGGAAAGCCCGCTGCTCAAACAATTGCTCGGCCTCGGCCAATCCATCGAACCGCTCGTGCCCTCGCTCTTCGCCTTCAACGTGAGCGACCGCCGCATCAGCGACCTGGCCGGCGTTTCCCATCCGCGGGTGGTGGTGCGATGTGAGGCTTCGAAGGAATCACAAAGCGGGCCCCTGTTGATCACCCACCGCGGCTTCAGCGGTCCGGCCATCCTGCGCCTCTCCGCATGGGAAGCGCGTGCCCTTGCGGCGGAGAATCATCATTTCGCATTCGTGATCGATTGGCTGCCGGACATGAAACCGGACGCACTGCATACCATCTTCGCGGAAAACCGCCGCCTGCACGGTGCCAAGCTCGTCCGCAACAGCCCCATCCCGCCCATTTCCAAACGCCTCTGGGAACGCATCGTCGCATGCAGCGGCATCGCCGAAGATATGACATGGGGCCAAGTTTCCAAAACCTGCACCCAGGCGCTGCTCGATGGACTCAAAAACGCACGCTTCGAAGTCACCGGAAAAACCACCAACAAGGATGAATTCGTCACCTGCGGCGGGATTGTTAGAAAGACCATCGACTTCCGCAGCATGGAAAGCCGCGTGACGCCGGGACTTTATTTCACCGGCGAGTGTATCGATATCGATGGCATCACCGGCGGCTTCAATTTCCAGGCCGCATGGACAACCGCCCACATCGCCGCCACCGCCATGGCGCAAGCGGAGTGATATCTCATTTCTTATAGTAAACTTTCCATAACACCAGACCGTGGGCCGGGGCATTCATCCCGGCTTTTTTCCGGTCCCTGCCATCGAGCATGCGGCCCACATCCGCCGGTGCGAAACGGCCTTCGCCCGTTTGAACCAGGGTGCCCGCGATGCATCGGCACATCTTGTAAAGGAAACCGCTTCCTTCGATAAGGAAGGTGATCTCAGCCCCCTTGCGGCGGATTTCACAACGCGTCAAAGTCCGCACTCCATCTTCTAACAGATCGCCGCGATTGGAGGTGAATGCGCGGAAATCATGCCGACCCACCAACATCGCCGCCGCCTCGCGCATCGCTGCCAGATCCAATGGCCGCGGCACATGCCAGGCTTGCGAGCGAAGCAAGGGATTCATCGCGGGATGATTCCACACCCGGTAACGGTATTGTTTGCCGGATGCATCGAAGCGCGCGTGAAACGAGGCGGGCTTGCGAATCGCCGATATCACACGGATGTCATCCGGCAGCAGCGCATTGATCGACAAAGGCAAATGCCCCAAAGGAATGCTGAGCGTTTCCGCATCCATCTCCACATGCGCTACCAATCCCCGCGCATGCACTCCCGCATCCGTGCGGCTCGACCCCACGACAGTCACCGGCCTGCCAAGCAGTTTTCCCAAAGCCGCCTGCACCGCATCCTGCACCCCACGCCCGGAGCGCTGCGACTGCCAGCCATGATAGGCAGAGCCATCAAAGGCGAGCGTGAGTTGGATCTTGAATTGCGCCACGGCCAGTATCCCAACAGAATCCCCAGCAAATTCCCAGCGCGGAGAATACTCCCCGACAACGGCGCGAGCATGCTGTTACTGATTTCACTGAAAGAATTGGAGCGGATTTTATCCATTCAATATGTGAGCCGTCCCGTCTCTCCACTCTATCTAAAAC
>JALOTR010000216.1 GCA_025457805.1 Akkermansiaceae bacterium
CGACAATGTCATCGGCAACGTGACTCCCATCACTGTCTCTGCCAACACGAACAATGGCGGAAATGATTTCATTGAAATTAAGCTCGGCACCATTAGCGGATATGTCCGTGCGGATGATGACAACAATGGAAGTGGTGATAGCGGGATCCAGGGCGTCGTGCTCAACCTGCTCGATGGTTCCGGAAATCCTGTTCTGGATGGGCTCGGCGCAGCAATCCAGGCCACGACCAACGCTTCCGGCTTCTATGAGTTCACCCGCATTCCCGTAGGCACCTATCGTGTTTCTCAAGTTCAGCCTGCTGAGTTCGCGAGTGTCTCGGATGTGGATGGCGCGAACAACAACGTGATTGGTGACGAGACTCCCATTGTGATGACGCCGGGACTGGTAGTCAGCGGTCGGAACTTCGTCGAACTGGAATACGGCTCCATCGCCGGATCCGTTCTAGCGGATAGCGATAACAACGGCACGGGCGATGCGGCTCTGGACAATGTGACGCTCACGCTTCTGGATGGCTCTGGCAATCCCGTGGACGCGGACCCGAATACTCCCGCGATCGAACTCGTCACCACCACCACCGACAGCCTTGGTGCCTATCTTTTCGACAATCTTCTTCCGGGCAACTATCAGGTCCTCGAAACACAGCCGTCCGGTTACGGCAGCGTTTCAGACATCGACGGTGGAAATCCGAACCTGATTGGAAATATTTCCCCCATCGTGGTGGCTCCCGGAGATGAGATTACGGGTCGGGATTTTGTGGAGATCGAGCTTTGCAACATCAGCGGTTATGTTTTTGCCGGAAGCAATCCCCTGGGTGGTGTCACGCTCACCCTGCTTGATGAAAATGGCGATCCGGTGGATGGTGATCCGAATACACCCGATGTGCAGCCCATCACCACCGTCACCGATGGCTCCGGTTTCTATCAATTCACCGGTGTGCTCCCAGGCACCTATCAAGTCGGCCAGACCCAGCCCTTTGGCTATGACAGCTTCGGGGATCGGGATGGCGGTGACATCAACATCATCGGAGATGTTGCCCCCATCATTCTGCTTCCGGGAGAGGACAGCATCGATAACAACTTCGTGGAAACCCTCGACACCTGCCCGGATGACTGGGCGCATTGGAAATTCCTGCATCCGTCCGAAGCTCCCTCCGGCAATCCTGACTTGGATGCTTATGACAACTTCGCCGAGTTTGCCTTCGCAATGCCCTATGACAACGGCACCGGCAATTCGTGGCTTGGCAGCACGGCATGGATCATCCGTCCTTCCACGATCGCACCGGGAACTCTGGAAGGGGTCTTTGTCCGTCCGAAAGGTGCCCCGCTCAATACGGTTTACACTCTGCAATATGCGGCGAACGCAGGAAATCCCACCATTTGGCAGTCTATTGCCATCACTTCGCTAGTGAGCACCGCTACCGACAACGGGGATTGCACGGAAACCATCGTTATCCCCGATCTTGAAGGTCTCACCGGCCTCAGCGGAGGCAAAGGCTTCGTTCGCATCCGTGCGGACCTCGACGATGATGGCGGAAACGATGAGGTGGATCATTCGAGTTTCACCGAGACCGAAGGATGGACGGAAACTCCCTTCGGAATCTGCTGTCGCACTTATAACAATCCCTATCTCCGCGAAACCGGATTCACGGGAACGATCAGTGCCGTCAACGGAAACGAGCTCGTACTCGCCATCAGTGCGGGCAGCACGAATCTCGGCTCGCTCCTTGCGAGTGGAACCTACTATCTCGAAGTGAGCTCCGGTGATCACGAGGGAGATCGCTTTGATATCGCATCGGGAGCCGGCAACACCCTCACGGTTTCCACCAAGCCTGGATTCCAGTTGGCCCTTCCTCCCTTCAATACCCTGCTGGGTGCACCGCCTGCTTCGCTGGTGGGTGACACGATCCGCATCCATCGTCATTGGACCTTGGGTGAGATTTTCCCACCTTCGTCCTTCGGTGCGACCAACGACCGCAACACGGCAGACCAAGTCCAGATGTTCGCTGATGGCGCATGGACCATCTTCTGGCTCTACGATGACGGCATTCTCCCGCCACGTTGGGTGAAAATCGGCGATGGCGATTATTTGGACCAAGCCAACGCCATCATCGCCCCGGGCATGGGAATGTTTTTCAACAACCGCACTGCGCCGACGTCCCTACTCGCCTACGGGGAAGTTCGCGAACATGATTTCGTCCGTCCGTTGACGGCCGGAAACAATCTGGTCGGTGGCGGCTATCCGATCGACCAGTCGCCCGTCGGAACGGGGAGCCGGCAGATGAACCTTGCCTCCAGCTTCTTCGGCAGCCGCGATTTCGCCACGGCGGACTCGATTTTCCTCTGGAAAGCGGACTCCGTGATCAACGCATCAGGCTACGATACCTACTTCTACCTCAACAACGCCCCCAGGGTTCCCCATGTTCTGCGCTGGGTGAAAGTGGGGGATGCCAATCTGGTATCGAGGGATGCGGAGCTGCTTTTGTTAGGAAATCGCAGTGTTTTCCTGAGATCCCGCGACGGTTCGACCGGCTACAAGGTGCCTGCTCCGTGGGCGCCGTGAGGAAAAATTTATTTAATTTTTCCTGATTATCAAAAAATTCTTTATTTCTGCTCCGGAATCTGTAAAAAAATTTCAGCCGAGTTTGGAACTCCCCCACACCCCTGCATGAAATCTTTCCTCGTATTCACTGCCGCCCTTTTGCTTGCCGTTTCGGCGGGCAGAGTGGGTGCCCAGACCCTCAATTGGGGGAGTGCCGCCTTCAGCGATCTTTACGACAGCGAGGGCAATGAGCTCGACAGCTCCTTCGTGTTTGAGCTGGGAACCTTCGACATGGGGTTCACCCCGACGACGGAGAATACGGACGACTGGTTGGTCAATTGGCGGGTCTTCGATACGGCCAGTTACAATGCGGGCAACGGGATTTTCACCGGAACCGAGCAGGTCAGCGAGGTTTCGAACTACGAGAGCATGTTCGAAGGTCTCGATGCCTACATCTGGGTAAGAAACAGCGGCACTCCAAGCCCGAATACCGAATGGTTCCTTGCAAGGAAAAGCACGGGGCCGGATGCATGGGTTTTTCCGAATCTGGATCCGGGGTGTTGCCCGAATGGCGAAGTGACACAATGGTCCATCACTCAGCTCGGAACTGAAGATCCGATTTGGGGAAACCAAGGAGGCAACCTCGGAGGGGGTGAATTCTCCGTGACTGGAAATTTCGATCTGCAAACCCATGTCGTGCCCGAACCTTCCTCGTCGATCATGGTGCTCGTGGCAGGTGTTGTCGCGGTCCTCCGCCGCCGCCGGACGCGCGTTTCCATCGCTTGAGGAAGATGAAATTGAAGCGTCCATCTCCTTCAAGGTTGGTGGTGATGGGCTGGCTCGTGTGCTTTGGAGCCTCTTCCTTTGCGGAAACCATTAATTTTTATAATCCACCGAACCAGACCAACCTCACAAGTTCCGGTTCCGCAATGGATGGAAATTTTGTTTTCCAACTCGGAGTCTTCACAAACGGCTTCGTCCCCACCCGGGCGAATATCACACAGTGGAATTCAAGGTGGGCGGCCGCGGAGAGTGCGGATTACAAAACACCGAACAAGTCGTTCGAAAAACTTCACACGGTATCATCCAACATTTCACCTTTCCTCGTCGGCACCGCCGCATGGGTCTGGGGCAAGCGCAGCACTTCTGCGGGAGATGAGTGGATTCTGTTTCGAAACTCCGGCTGGACCTGGCCCGCGCCCAATCTGTTCAGTCCCTTTCCTCTCGATTGGAATGCCGCGAATGCCAATCAAGTGGTGATTGGTTCCATCAACGGTCCCGGTCATCTCATGAAATCCGAGTCGGTGATGACCTACAGCCAATGGCAAAGCGGAATGCTCGCCGGCGAGCCCCTCAACTCACCGACTTCCGATCCTGATGAGGACGGCGTGAACAACCTGCTCGAGTTTGTGTTCGGAACCGATCCCCAACTCGCAGGTCCAGCGCCTCAGACTCCGCTGCAGAAGGTGAATGTCGGTGGGAATGATTATTTGCAGATTCAAATCCCACGATTGAGGGGACGTCTTGCCTCGCTCACCGTCCGCGTGTCGTCCGATCTGGTGGTTTGGAATTCCGGGTCGGGCCATACGGTCGAGGTTTCCAATACGGTCGATAGCTGGGTGGTTCGTGATCTCACTCCCATCGGCGGAGGCCAGTCCAAGCGCTTCCTCCAGCTCAAAGCCGAATTGCCATGAGTCGTCTGGACCGCTCGCTTGCCGTTCTTGCACTCGGCGGCCTGTCACTCAATCTCTTGTTGCTTTACTGGAAGCTGGGTGAAGGCTCGCCGGACATTGCCGGGTGTGGCGGAGGCGGCTGCGATGCAGTGCTCGGCTCCAGATGGGGAATGGTGCTTGGCGTTCCAGTCTCCGCATTCGGCGCATTGGTCTATCTCATCATGGCATTCGCATTTCTCTGGAAGAGGAAAGCAGTTCTAACAGCGAGTTTCGGATGCGTCCTTGGTGCCATGCTTTGGTTTACTTTTGTGCAGGCGGTCCTGCTTCAACAATGGTGTCCCTGGTGCATGGGTTTGCATGCTTTCGGGCTCTTGATTGCAATTGCCGGATTCTTTTCACTCCGGAAATCCCCAATCCATTGGGGTGGAATTCAAGTGGCGGTCTTCGCCACGCTCTCACTCGCACTCATCCAGGTTTACAGTCCGGCACCCGCCGGGTTTCGGATGGAATCCAAAGCACGCAACATCTCCTTCGCCGGGGGGCATCGCTCCTACGACGCCAATTCTCTGCCGAGGATCGGATCGCCGAACGCATCCCATGTGATGGTGGAATACTTCGACTACCGCTGCGCCGCCTGTCGGAAAATGAGCGGTTACCTCGAAGCACTGATTCGGAAACATCCTCAAAAAGTCGCCGTGTTGCTCCTTCCCGTGCCGCTCGAACGATCCTGCAATTCGGCCATGGCGCCTGCGGATGAGGATCATCCCGGGAGTTGCGAACTTGCGCGACTGGCGCTTGCGGTTTGGAAGACCAAGCCGGAACAATTCGCAGCATTTCATGCAAAACTCCTGACGGAACCCGGCATGGAACCCGATGCCGCAAAAACGCTCGCCACCTCCATCCTCGGCGGCCCGGAACTCGTCGCCGCGCTCCAGGATCCGGCCATCCAAGGCATGCTCGCCACACACGTGCTCGACTGGAAAATCCTGTCCTCTTCCACCCGCAAACTTCCCAAATTGATCGTCCGCGATGGGCGGATTCTCCACGGGCTGCCCTCGAATGAGGCGGATTTCCTGCGGGTGATGGAGCAGGAATTGGGACTTTGAGCGTATGACGAAACAAAAATTTCTTCATACTGGCCTCGCGTGTGCTTAGAGTCGCCCGCAGATGCGCGAGACCGACAGCAACGATGGCGTGAAACGGATCACCGTTTCCATGCCCGATGAGACCTTCCAGGCCCTGGACCGCTTGGTCCAGCAGCGTGGCTTCGACAACCGCTCGCAGGCGGTTTCCGAAATGATCCACCAGCACGCCGCCCAGCATTTGGGAAAAATCGGCACCGAGGTCATGGCCGGCACGCTCACGCTGGTTTATGACGAATCAAAAAGCGCGCTGTTGCGCGACCTTTCCCGGATTTTCCGCGATCACATTGCCGAGGTCATCTCCTCGCAGCACGTCCTCCTCGAAGAAGAACACGTCCTCGAAGTGATCCTCATGCAGGGCCCTGCCAAAACCCTGCGTGAAATTGCCAACAAACTGGTCACCTGCAAAGGCGTGAAAACCGCCCAACTCACCCTCAC
>JALOTR010000217.1 GCA_025457805.1 Akkermansiaceae bacterium
GCCAGGCACCGGACTTTGATTTCGACAACGATGGTGTCGCCAACGGGTTGGAGTTCATGACCGGTTCCTCACCCGTCGATGCGGGCGATGCGAATCTCCCTGCGGTTTCCATCAATGGTAGCGGTGATCTGGTGGTGAGCTTCGAAAGAGATGACGATGCGGAGGCCTATGATGTCTTCGTGGAAACCAGCACGACCCTCACCGGATCATGGACTGAAATCGCAGTGCCAAACGCAGCCGTGGCAGGACCACCCGTCGATGTGGTGGACAACGCCGCCGCACCGGATGATATCACAGTGACCATCCCGGCCGGAGTGGATCCCAAGAAATTCGCCCGGGTGAAGATCGTGATTCCGTTCACACCCTGATCATTCGTCAGCACGCTGATACCATCATGAAACCCGGCGCCCTTGTGGCCATGCTGATGGCCTTGTCCTGCATCTTTTCCCATGGAGAAGTGCAGGATGACAAGGGCGCCGGGGCCTCGCGCATCCGCCATGTGATCCTGTTTCTTGCAGAGGACCATGGCACCGATCTCGGCTGCATGGGCACGCGGGGACTTGATACTCCCGCCCTCGATTCCTTTGCCTCGAGTGGGGTTCTGTTTGAAAAGGCCTTCTGCCTCTCGCCGGTTTGCAGCCCCAGCAAGATGGCCATGTTCACTGGCACTTATCCTCATGAGAACTCCGCCTGCCGCAATGTTCCGGACTATGGGACCGAATTCCCGCTGGAGGGTGATCCCTCGGAGCTTTCGCTTGGTGGAGTGCATGAGGACTTGCCCACACTGATTGAAATCCTTCGGGAAAACGGATACTACACTGCCGTTTCTCACAAGACCCATGTCCAACCTGTTAGAAAGTGGCCTTATCACAAGGGTTACGGCCAACTGACAACACCCGCCGCCGCACGGAGCGCCATCCGTGATCTTGTAGAGCGTGCGGGAAGGAAGCCGTTTTACATGACCTTCGGCATCGGAGCGCCGCACCTGCCTTTCCGCAGCATCCTCCAGAACCAAAAGCGCTGGAACCCTGAAGGAGGCCTCACCGGCGATGGCCGGGCCATCGATATCGATGCGGGCGCGATCCAGGTTCCGGAATGTTATCCGGATGTTCCCGGAGTCAGGCAGGACATTGCGGACTATTATGGTGCCATCGAATGCGTGGACCGGGTTTTCGGTGCAGTCATCGATCAACTGCGCGAGTCGGGCATCCTGGATCAAACCCTCGTGATTTACACCTCGGATCACGGAATGGGACTGCATCGCGCCAAGCAAAGCATTTATGCGGCTGGCACTCGCATTCCGTGGATCATCGCAGGCCCGGGCATCCGGAAAAATGTGAGGATTCAAGCACCTGTTTCCCATCTCGATTTTCTGCCGACGCTTTTGGACACATTGCGTCTTCCTGCGATTTCCGAACTTAAGGGGCGCTCACTCAAACCCATCCTCATGGGAAATGAAAACATCGTCCACAAGCGCAGCACCATCATGACATCATCCCATGAGAGATATCAGGGACGGGGCGTGTGCGATGGCCGATATTATTATATCCGGAACGTAAGCAAGATCACCAGGTCATCTCTGGCGAATCCGAATCGCGGACTCAATGCGGATCAATACTCTTACAAACCCGGCGATCATGGCGACGCGAGCGGCCCCTGGTTCAACCGCACCTATGCCGCCACGCTCGGTGCGGGAGGCACGCCGCAGCGACAACTGCTGGCCGACATGCTGGGGGGACGAGTTCCGGATGAGGAGTTGTTCGATCTCGACGAGGATCCCTGGTGCCTGACGAACCTTGCCCGGGATCCTTCGCACGAAGCTCTCCGGAATACCCTTCGCGAGGAATTGGAAACATGGCGGCGCATGACTCACGATCACCCAGCCAGCACCAAATCCCTCGTTCGCCGTAGCGGCGCATCCCCCACCCCGTAATCACGGTCTTGACTTGGTGGGCGGAAAGTTTCAACCGATTGACCGCCTGATAGGGCCAAAAGGGCCAAAACCCAATATTCCCATGCGAGGAACCTTCATCATCCCGCTACTTCTCCTGGCCGTTTCCCCCATCCGGGCAGCGGACCTCGTTGCCGTGGCCTCCGGAAATTGGTCATCGCCCGCCACCTGGGGAGGCACGCTTCCGGCTGCGGAAGATGATGTTTCCATTCCTTCGGGACTCTCGGTCGTGCTCGACGCCGATGTCGAATGCGGGGCAATCGTCGTTTCCGGCGTGCTGGAAGTGCAGCGTGCAAATCGCACCTTGCTTTGTGATTCCCTGCTCGTGCAAGGTGCCGGATCCGAGTTCCGGGTGGGCGCGGCGAATGATCGCTTCACGCAGAATTTCATTCTCACCCTCAAAGGCCTCCCGACTGAAACTACCATGGCCTCCATGGGAGCCAAGATCCTGGGAGCGCACAATGGTGGCACTCTCAACATCCATGGCCGCGATCGCGTCGAGTGGACCAAGCTGGGTGCCCATGCAAACCCCGGCGCCACATCGATGACCTTGGCCACCCCAGTGGACTGGGCCGTAGGCGATACCATCCTCGTGACATCGAGCCGTCTGTCGTGGACCGAGGCCGAGACCCGCACCATCACTGCTGTGAATGGAAATACGGTCTCCTTCACCCAGCCGCTGGCATTTTTCCATTGTGGAAACACGCTCACGAAAACCCGTTCCACCGATGGCAAATCATGGACAGCCGATTTGCGCGCGGAAGTGGGCCTCCTGAGCCGCAACGTCCGGATCGAGGGAGATGCCGCCTCCGAAACCGCGGGTTTCGGCGGGCACATCATGGTGATGAATGGCGGCAGTGCCTGTTGCGTCACATCTGGCCGGGCCTTCATCCAGGGAGCGGAACTGTTCCGAATGGGCCAGAAGGGAATCGTCGGAAGGTATCCAATGCATTGGCACATGTGTGCAGAGGATGGAGCCGGGCAGTATTTCAAAGACAACGTGGTGCGCCGTTCCTTCAACCGGGCCATCACCATCCACGGCACGGAATCAACCTTGGTAGATAACAATTTCTGCCATGACCATCTGGGGCATGGAATCTTTCTCGAAGATGGGTCGGAAAGATTCAACGTGATCACACGCAACGTTGTTCTCTCTTCCATGCGCCCCGCCGCCGGTGAGGAGATCCTGCAAACCGACAATTTCTTCAACGCCGTTCAGAACCGCTCGCCTGCCAGCTTCTGGATTACCAATCCCAACAACATTTTTACCGACAACATCGCCGCCGGCACGCATGGCACCGGCTTCTGGTTCGCATTCCCCAAAAAGCCACTCAACCTCTCCCTGACGCATCCGCGCTTTATCGGGCTGGAGCCTTACAAGCAGCCATTGGGGCAATTCGACAGGAACGTGGCGCACAGTTGCGCAAACGGTTTGGACATCAATGACCAGGTGGATGCCAATGACGATCTTGTGATCAATGGCGAGTGGGCAAACAACGGTCCGTTCTTTTTCAATGACTGCACCTTCTATTCCAACGACGTCGCCATCTACGCAGGCATCGGCGGCACCCGCAAGAATGTCGTTTATTACAACAATGTCTTTTCCGATAATGAGACCAACCTCTTTCTCGCCACTTATCATCTTTGCGAGCAATCACTGATGGTGGCGGACTCCGGATTCGGCATCATGCCATCGAACAAGACCCGCACGGTCTATGCCATCTACGATGGGGCCGGCCGCATGAAGAACAACCATTTGGTGGGCTACAACGCGTCGAACACCCGAATGTTCCAAAACATCGGAGCCGCGACCAAGCACCCGAACCACATCTTCGAAGGATTCACCTGGGATCCCGCCGCTCCGGTGCGCTCTTCGCTGACAAACTACAACATCATCCCGCCCGCCAACATCGGCGCCAACGATCCCGGTCATCCGCGGATGTGGGCCCAGGTCATTCTTGACGTCGATGGCTCGATTGGCGGCGTTCCCAACAGCTCGCTCGTCAGCAATCATCCTTTCCTCCTTACCAGCGGGGAAACCCGCCCATCTTCGTGGACAAACATGTATCGCAGCGACCGGCGGTTTGCCCAGTGCCGGATGACCTACGGCATCGCCTCGGATCTCAACCCGAACATCAGCGTGCTGCGGACCAAGCCGGGAATCCCGATGGCCGGAGTTTACTACATCAATGGTTACAAGGAACAACACCAGCTTCCCCTGATCGTCCGCGAGGACTATCTTTATACCTATCACTACGAATCGCTGCCGTCTTCGCGCAAAGTGATTATGACGACGGACGACGCTTTCCCGGGTGACGACCTGCTCATCTGCTTCAAGCATTTTGGAAAACTTCCTGGCATCGCTGTCAGCGGCATGACATCTCAGACCTCGCTCGCCGCCCTCAAGTCCGCGACGACATCCGGATTTTATCTGGAACCCAACGGCGACTTCCACGTCCGTCCGATCGCCACCGCGACCCGGCAAACTTACACCCTGACATGGTCCTCCAACATCACCATGCCAGTGGTGGATTCGGACTCCGATGGCATCAGTGATGGAAATGAGGCGGCCGCTGGGACCGATCCCTTCCGCTCAGTCGATGGCACGACGCCCTACGCCAACAGCGAGTTCAACATCCCGGGGAACTTTGAGCGCTGGGCCGCTTTCGGCGGGTTTTCCAACGCAAGTGTGGAAAGCGGCGCGCTGAGCGCGACTTCCAGCAATACGGACGCCCGGATGGCCGAGTCCAACCTGCGGGTCTCCGGCAATGCATCACCCTTCATCCTCGTGCGCATGAAAACCACCGGCACCGCCTCCCCTCAACTTTACTGGGAGCGCCTGGGCACGTCCGGCTACGTCTCGGCTCGCAGCGTGACGGCAAGCTATACCGGCAATAGCCAGTGGAAGGTGGTCGCTTTCAACATGAGCAGCCATTTGGAATGGAAAGACAGGATCATCACCAGCCTCCGCTTCGATCCGGTCTCCACTTCCGGCACAAACTTCGAGATCGACTGGATCCGCCCCTCCAATGGCGATCTCGATGGAGACGGGCTCAGCGATTGGGTTGAAGGCGATGATGACTACGATTATGACGGGCTCATCAACATGGAGGATCTGGACAGTGACGGCGACGGAATCCCCGACGCAACGGATCCCAATCCTTTCCAGAATTCGCTAGACTCGGATAACGACGGAATCCCCGACATCACCGACCCGGATGACGACAATGATGGCTACCCGGATGTTTCTGACGCATTCCCGCTCGATCCCACGGAACACGCCGACAGCGACGGCGATGGAGTCGGTGACAATGCCGACGCGTTTCCTAACAATCCGGCTGAACAACTGGATACCGATCGCGACGGCATCGGCAACAATGCAGACCCTGACGACGATGGCGACGGTATCTCGGATGTCGTGGAGCTCGCGTCCGGCCGCAATCCGCTCAATGTGTTTGATTTCAGATTTGGATTCGACACGCCGGGAAACATCGAGGGCTGGAGCACTTCCAACGTGACCTCACCGGTAGTCGTTGACGGGTCTTTGAAGGGCACCACCACCACCTCGGACCCAAATGTGTTCCGCAGCGGATTCTCGATGCATGCGAACAGCATCGCTTCGGTGGTGATCAAAATGAAAGCCGCCAGCACAGGCACCGTGCAGTTCTATTGGGGAACACTGGCAGCATCCGGATATGCGGGGGCGAGGGTATTGCAAACCGCTTACTCACCCACTGATACTTGGAGGGCGATCCTGTTCTCACCCGGTAACCATGTCGGCTGGGCGGGTCAAACCATCACCAATCTGCGCGTCGATCCGATCGCCGCCGCAAG
>JALOTR010000218.1 GCA_025457805.1 Akkermansiaceae bacterium
GACTGGAGCGTCACGGCAGTCGGGTGCCACCTGCAAGCATGCATCTCGAATTCAGGAACTGGAGCGGGAGGTCGCGATGAAGGAGGCGGTTCTGGCGGACCAGAGGACCCGGCTCATGGAGTTTGAACAAAATCAGAATGAGGAAGCGGCAGGAGCGCAGACGAAGGCATTCCTGCAATGGTACAACAAAGACATGAAATTTCGAGGCCGAGGGTTAAGTGCGAACGCGATCAACCCATTCTAGACCCATCTGCGGAGCCGATATCGCCGTTCCTTGAGGGAGAGGGCTTCGCGCTGGAGTTTTGCTGCGCATGGGCGGGGCCGACGGGGACGTCGGCGCGCCCGGCGGGTGAGCGAGAACCAACTATGGCATGAAAAAGCGACTTCGAAAAAAGCTCCACCGGGGAGAGTTTGCCATTCAAGGCATAAGTCTCAGAGCATCGTTCACGCATGACCTTACAACCACCGAATTCGATGCGTTTGTCGACGATTTCATCGAACAAGCCATCGAGGCCCGAGGGCTGTCATTCGGAGGCGGAGGCGACCCAGCGACGGGCTGGAATGGGGTGATCGAACCAAAGGCGGAACGATCGAGGGTGGAACAGGACGATCTGGAGTGGGTGGGCTTGTGGCTGGGCGGTCGTGGTGAATTGAGGGCGTTTGAATTCTCGGAACCATGGGACATCTCGAACCAGAGCAATCCGTTTGGATGAGAGCAGGAGAGTGGATTTGGGTGAAGCTGATGAGTCACAAACTCCTCCAATGAAGATAGGCTCTCAAATCACTCTTCATCCGTGCCCATCCGTGGTCAATTGAGATTGTTTCCGGGATGACGGGCTGATCCTGGGGGTTTGGAGAAGAAACCTCTGAAATACTGAGAACCACTGGGGAACTGAGGATTGGATAGAGTCATAAGACTGTCATCGTGAGTCCAGGACCGAGACGAAAGACTTGATAACACAAGAGGCAGGGATTAAGTGTCCACAGGAAGAATTAGCCATCATGAGGAATCTCACTTTGTTCACCCTCGCATCAGTTTTCCTGGCCAGTGCCTCGTGTCGTGACTCTCAACAGGGTCAGACTGTTGGCCTGTCCTCTGAAGGTGGAAGCCTGACCACCATCCATGCGGGGCTTGTCGCCTACGAGATGAAACATGGCAGATTCCCGAGAAGTCTTTCTGAACTGGTCAAAGCGCATGAATTGACGCCTGAGGAAGTGCTACTGAGACGACTTGACGGTTCATTGCAAAGTCCGGACTACTTTCCTGACGCCAAAGGAGGAACAGCCCCGCTGCTGGCGTTTGATCGGGGTGATGGTCAATTGATCGTGGTGCAGGTGGATGGGGCCGTGAGGGGTGCGGAGGAAGATGAGAAGAGCGGAGAAGACCCGGGCAATCCCTTCGGCGCCTATCTTGATTTGGTCGGAGATGTGGACAAGAGCAAGGCAGGGAATAACGACATAGCCGGCGAGGAGTTTCACGAGTTCATGATTTCCACTTTCAAGTTTCACGCATCGACACCAAACATCCATTTTACCTCAGCCAATGGGCAGGAGCTGATGGCTTTCAAAGAAGCTGCGGATGGACCGCGTGTCGGAACCTTGCTGAAGGAACTCAACGAGGCTTTAATGCCTTCTGAAGAAACCGAGGGCGAAGATTGGGTCCAAATCCGGACTCCTGAATTTGATTCCAAGGAATTGAGAGCCTTCATTCTGTTTCCCGACATCCCCAAGGACAACTTTTCCCCGTTTCATGGGATCCGGATTTACAACAAAGCGGGTGAAATTTCGGAATGGTATTTTTCCACTCGGGTGGCCGCGGCAGCGTGGGTGAAGTTGATGGAGGAACTTCAGGCGAGTATGAAAAAATGCAGGTAGGTTCTGACGGTGGGCGGCAGAATGCATCATCCTCGGTATCCTGATAGAAATCCCGACAAATCCGTGATCATCCGTGCCATCCGTGGTCAATTGAGATTGTTCCCGGGATGACGGGCTGATCCGAAGAGTTGGGAGAAGGAACCACTGAAATACTGAGAACCACTGGGGGAACTGAGGATTGGATAGAGTCCTAAGACTTTGAAGCGCGAGATTTTGAGATGAGAGACGTGAGTGGAAAGAGGGCTTCGCGCTTGGAATGGGCTGCGCATTGGCGGCGGCGATCCGATATCGCCGCTCCTTGAGGGGAGAGGGCTTCGCGCGTGGCATTGGCTGGGTATGTGCGCGCCGAGCTGGGGCTCAGCGCTCCCGGGGGCGTGGTGCCTTGTTACTCAGCGAGGTCTTCGTTGAAGAAGATTTTGATGTATTTCATCTTCTTGCCTTCATCGAAGCCGTATTCGAGGACGGAGTCGGGTTTGGCGGCGAGGTCGGGTTTGAGGCGGACTTCGGCACCGGTGTCGAGTTTGAGGACGGTTTTGAGTTTTTTCTTCGCCTTGCTGACGTCCTTTTTGGAGATCTCGAAAGTTTCCTCCAGCTTGTGGCCGGTTTCCTCTTCGATCTTGGCGCGGTGCTCGGCGAACTTGGCTTTGACCTCGGGGGTTTTGAGGACTTGTTCTTCGAATTCCTGGAGGCTGAATTGTTCTTTTTCCTCAAAGTAAGTCAGGGCCTCGCGCACGGCACCGGTGTCTTCCCAAGGCGGGGTGTCGTCGTCGGCGGATGAGGTTTTTTCCGCTTTTTTCTCCTTCTTTTCCTTTTCGAGGAACGAAACGGCCATGCCGGCGAATTTGTTGGTGAGGAAGGGGCTGTCGGTGATGGGGATCACGCCGAGGAAGTCGCGCACCCAGAAGCGCGAGTCCGCGCCGGAGCGATCGAAGGTGAGGACATAATATCCTTTCGCCGCGAGGTGGTTGAGAATGAGGCAACCTTTGTCGATGCGCTCGGGATTGATGCCTTGTTCGGTGTGAAGTTCGAGGTCGCCATCGCGAGTGGAGATGCTGAGGAATGGAACGACACTTTCCGATTTGAGAATGCAAAGCGCGGAGGTCATCTCGCCGTTGATCTCGATGTCCTTGATGAGGGAAATGCAAAGGTCACCGGATTTGATGTTCGGGTGATTGGACTTGGCATAGAGGCGCTTGGCAATTTCGCAACCTTTGTCGAAGAGCCCCTCGTCGGACGCGAAGATGGCGGCGGAGTAATTGTTCATCTCATGCTGATCGAGCGAGGCATGATGGCTGAACTTGTGGGCGGTGAGGTTCTTGAAGGGCTTGAGGAAAATGGCAGTGAGCGTTTCCTGATCGGCCTCGGCGATTTTGAAGACCTCCTTGGAAGTCTGGAGGGGTTCGTCCCGTTGCGGGTGACCGACCTTGGCGAGAACGAGACCAGTGGCGTAAGCGGAAGTGAAGCGGATCTTGGCGGACATCGGGGCGGGAAACTATCCGCCCGGGACGGTTTGAACATTCCGAAATGGGGAAATTTTCGCCGCGGGATCTGGGGGGCAGCTCGGCACAAATGGGAATTTGAAACGCCAAGACGCCAAGTGCGCCAAGAAAGTCCGGGGAGAGTGACCCGAAAATCGGTTTTCGTGTCTCAAGCTTTTGATTTTCGATTCAAACTCTGAAGTTCCAAGGGGTTGTGGGCATTTTCAACCACTGAAACACTGAGAACCACTGGAGGAACTGAAGTTTTTGAAACGACCGATCGACGGACCATTTTCTGCATGAGGAATCTTCTCAGTGAACTCAGTGGTTCCCACGCGTGTGATTCAGAATCAATTTCGGGTTCCGGTTTCAATCCCTCTGGCTTGGCGGGCTTGGCGTCTTGGCGTATAAAAAACCGCATCGTCCTGGAAGTCCCCTCAATCCCCTGCCCTGTCGGTGGTTTTGCGGGGTTCGCGGTCCCATGCGCCGTCCTCGCCTGCGCCGGGGAAGAGCGGATCCTTGGAAAACAGGCCTTCCAGCGCGGCGACGCGTTCGCGGACCATGGCGACATAGGCATTCTGATCGTGGCGGATGGGAGCGAGTTCTGCGGCGGAATCGATGTCATGGCGGCCAAGGCGTTTGGCGGCACGTTCGGCGGCGTAGGCGGGGACTCCGAGCAGTCGCAGGGCGCGGGCTCCGGCATCGAGGGCGCTGCCGGACATTTCGTGGAAGACGTGTTTCACCCCGGCATTGAGGAGCTGCATGCGGTGGTCCATGCCATTGGCGCGGACGACCAATTCGAGGTGGGGAAAATGGCGTTGGGCGGTGGCGACGAGGGCATCGATGGTTTCCGGATCGTCCACGGCGATGATCATGAGCCGGGCATCGGGAGCGCCGGCGGCATGCAACAGTTCCAGACGGGTGGCATCGCCGTAGTGGACCTCGAATCCCAATCGCCGGGTGAGTTCCACGTGTTCGGCATCAGTTTCAAGAATCACCGGGCGGATGCCTTGGGAACGGAGCAGGCGGCCCACATAGTTTCCAAAGCGTCCGAAGCCCACGAGGATGACGGGTGAGGAATGGTCCACGGCATCCGGCTGGCGGGCAGGTGTGGTGGTGTTTTTGGCGAGGCGCGGCATCAGCACATATTGATAGATCAACAAGGCGAGCGGGGTGATGGCCATGGAAAGCGCTACCACGGAGTTGAGGATGGCGGCGGTTTTCACATCGAATACACCGAGTCCCACCGATTGACCTAACAGAACAAACGCAAACTCGCCGGCTTGGAAGAGGGACAACGTATAGAGCGAACCGGTATCGGCGCCGAAGCGGAGGGCTTTTGAGAGGATGGCAAGCACCGCGCCCTTTACGATCACCAGACCGGCGACCAGCATGGCGATGGTTGCCGGATCGCTTACCAGCAGGCCGAGATCCATCGATGCACCGATGCTGACAAAGAACAGGCCTAACAGAATTCCCTTGAAGGGTTCGAGGTCGCCTTCGAGTTCGTGTCGGTAAGGGCTGCCTGCCAGCACCACACCGCCGACGAAGGCTCCGAGGGCGGGCGAGAGACCGACCTTGGTCATGAGCGTGGCGATGGCCACCACCAGCAGGAGTGCGGCAGCAGTAAACATTTCCCTCAGACCCGAGCGAGCGATGTAGGCGAAGGCACGCGGCACCAGCCAGCGTCCCAGCACCACCACACCGATGACGGCGGCGATCACGGCGATGGCCTGGAGCCAGCCGGGTTGGGATGCCAGCCCGCCATGAGATGCATCTGCGGAAGAGTTGCGGGTCCCCAGGAGCGGCAGCAAGGCGAGCATGGGAATGACGGCGATGTCCTGGAACAGCAGGGTGGCGAAGGCATGGCGGCCGCCTGCGGTGGCATGCAGGGACTTTTCGCGCAGGCTTTGCAGGACGATGGCGGTGGAGCTGAGTGATAAGATGAAACCGGCAGCGAGCGCGGGTTTCCAATCGAGCCCCCACCACATGGCACCGGCGGCGAGGGCAAGGCCGGAGCCGAGGACTTGCAGGCCGCCGAGACCTAACAAAGAGCCGCGCATTTTCCAGAGCGCAGGGAGTTTGAGTTCCAGACCGATGAGAAACAGCATCATCACCACACCAAACTCCGCGACGTGCATGAGCCCCTCGCCTGCATCCTTGCCGCCGACGAGACTGAGCGCGTGCGGACCGATGATAACTCCCGCCACGAGATATCCCAACACGGAACCCAAGCCCAGGCGCTTGGCGAGCGGCACGGAAATAACCGCCGCCGCGAGATAGACCAAGGCGGACTCAAAAAAGGAAGTATGATCGTTCATGGCAATCCGTGACGGGTGAGCGATTCGTAGGGACCTGCGTTGATCCATGACATGTCTGCGAGTTTGTCCGGGTCCAAGGCATCCTCACGGAGGAGTTCCAGC
>JALOTR010000219.1 GCA_025457805.1 Akkermansiaceae bacterium
TGCCTTTGTTCCGCACGAATGCCGCCACCGCATGTCGCCGCTACAGGTAAGCATGTAGCGTCGCTCTATGAGCGTCGCAGCGAATGAAGCCGCGCGAAGCTCTCTTCCTTTGGCGTTCTCCATCCACACCTCGCCCTCACGGGACAAGTGCGGCAGGTAAGCATGTAGCGGCGCTCTATGAGCGTCGCAGCGAATGAAACCGCGCGAAGCTCTCTTCTCCCTCACAATCATTCCTGAAGTGAAGAAAACACATAACTCTTCTCCTTCACCCCCACATTCGGTGGGATGCCGTTTGTTTCGAACCAATCATAACCGGTTTTCAATTCGTTCCAAAAACCGATCCATGGGTTTGCCGCTTCTTTTGCCATGCGTTCGGTGCTCATGCGGAAGGGGAAAAGGTGGACCCGGATGCGCTGCTGGCCTTTTTTGAAAGCGGCATCGCAGAGGGTGTAGATTTCCTCGATCTTTTCATCGGTCATGGCGAGGCAGCCGATGGAGACGACGTTGCCATGGATCATGATGAAACTGCCGCTGCGTCCGTGGGCGCGGTCGTAGGCATTCGGATAGCCGATGTTGAAGGCGAGGTGGAAGGCGCTGTCCGGTTTCATCAGCGCGGGAACCACCGAGTAGAAACCTTCCGGCACCTGTCCATCGCCTTCCGCAAGCTTGGGACCGAGGTCGCCCGAGGTGGCGGCGATGTCCCAAGTACGAAACAACTCGTATTTCCCGGACGCCCGCTGGCGGACCCATAACTCAAGCTGCTTTTCCTCCTTGAAGGCACGGAGGAAAACGGGATCGCCAAAGTGCAGGTTCTTGGCTGCAAGGGCGCTTTCAAGGGGCGGGCGGACGCGTTGCTCGGCGATCTTGGCGCGTTGCTCGCCTGAGCCGGTGTCCCGGATTGTGTTGCGGATGGACTGGAGGGTTTGTGCGGCGATTGTGTCGTTTTGCCTGGCATGCCAGATCCCGACAAGGGCCAGCAGGAGAATGCAGACGAGGACGGTGGGGCGACGCATGACTTTTTGGGACTGCTCCGCATGTACCGGAAAATCGCCGGAGATCCTACAGGGAAATCATGAAATTTCCGTGAAGGTCACGTGTAAGGCATTGCCCCGGAATCAACCTTTGATCTCCAACAGCATTTGCGGGTTGTTGGGGAATTTTTTCAGGAAGAACAGGAGGCGTTCCATGGCCTCGACCGGGCGGTGGCCGGAGAGGCCGCGGCGGATGAGGTGGATCTTGTGGAGCATGTGATCCGGGATGAGCAGTTCCTCGCGGCGGGTGCCGGATTTGAAGATATCAACTGCCGGATAGATATAATTTTCCGCGATCTTGCGATCGAGCACGAGTTCCATGTTGCCGGTGCCTTTGAACTCCATGAAAATGGCTTCGTCGGCGCGCGAGTTGGTTTGAATCAACGCGGTGGCGAGGATGGTGAGCGAGCCTCCGCCGCGGGTGTTGCGGGCGGCGGCGAAGAGGCGGCGCGGGACTTCGAGCGCGCCGATGGTGATACCGCCGGAGCCGGTGCCACGGCCGCGATTGTTCATGTTGCCATTGTAGGCGCGGGCCAGGCGGGTGATGGAATCCATCAAGAGGAACACATCCTTGCCCGCTTCCACCAAGCGCTTGGCGCGCTCGATGGCGAGCTCGGCAATGCGGCAATGGTTGCGTGCCTGTTCATCATTGGAGCTGGCATAAATCTCCGCGCCGGGAAGGGCGCGACGGAACTCGGTGACTTCTTCGGGTCGCTCATCCACGAGCACCACCATGAGATGAATGCTTTCTTCGTATTTCTCGCGAATCGCTTCCGCCATGTGCAGGAGCAGCGTGGTTTTACCTGAGCGTGGAGGGGATACAATCAAACCGCGCTGGCCACGACCAACGGGTGCCATGATATCCACCACGCGGGTGGTGAAACGCTCGGGTGTGGTTTCGAAACTGATGCGTTTGCTTGGATTGATCGCCTTGAGTTCATCGAAGTGCGGGAGCTTTGAAGCTTCCTCGGGAGTCATGCCATTGATGGATGATATCTCGACGAGTTGGGGTCCGCGCGGACCTTCCTGATAGACGCCGTGGATCCACTGGCCGAGGCGGAGATTGAACTTCCGGATCGACTCGGGCGTGACGAAAACATCATCGCGGGCTTGTTCGAAGTTTTTCTGTGGCACACGCAGGAAGCCGAATCCTTTCGGCGCGAGTTCGAGCATGCCATTGACCTCGATTTTCGGACCGGTGGGAACCATCGGCTGGCGTTCGCCTCCTTGAGATTCCCCGCCCTCGTTGCGGGCGTGGGGTTCGTGGCGATTGTTGCCACCGCCCTGATGTCCTTGCCCGCCTTGCTGGGCCTCGCGGAGACGGCGTTTGCGTTTCTCTCGGCGGCGTTTGCTGCGGCTTTCGCGTTGTTGTTGCTGCTGGCCTTCGCGGGACTCGCGGGATTCGCGATTTTGGTTCGGGTTGGGATTCTGGCCGGGATGGGAGGGCGGGCCGCCTTCGCGCTGATCCCGGTTCTCGCGATGCTCGCGGTTTTGGAAATTTCTCGGATGGTTTTCCTGAGGCGGACGCTGTTGGGGCGCATCGCCTTGATGGAATGTTTCGTTCGGCTCACGCGAAACCCGAGGGCCGCCACCGGGCACGCGGCCAAAGCGTTTTTCCTGAGGTGGTCCGGGCGGGCGCGGAGCAGGCGCTTCCGCGCGGCGATCCGGGGGTGGAGCAGGCGCGGCAGGCGGAGCCGGGTTATCGAAAAGTGTGGGGCTGGAATCGGCGGTCTTGCGGGCGCGGGCGACTTTTTTCTTGGGGGCGGAAGTTGTGGTTTCCGGAGCGAAGACCGGCTCGGGAGCGGATTCCACTGCCTTGGCAACCTTTTTGGCGGCGACTTTCCGGGCGGCCTTCTTTGCGACGGGAGCCGCTTCGGCCGGTGCTTCAGCAGGTGCGGCGGCGGCTTTGGATGCGCTCTTGGCGACCTTCTTGACTGCGGTTTTGGTGGCAGTTTTGGCGACGGTCTTGGTGGCGGCTTTTTTCGCGGCGCGTTTGCGCGGTGCGGCTTCGCCTTCGGTGCCTGCCTGGGATGCGGCGGGGGATTCCTCGTTGGTGTTTTTGCTCATTCGGAGTCAGTGGAAAATGTTAGAGTGGCGGCGTGGGATGCGCTCACGATTGGAGTTGATCGAGGATTTCATCGGCGACCTCGAAGTTGGTGAAAACGTTCACGGTGTCCTGATAGTCGTCCAATTGATCGTGGAGTTTGAGAATTTGCCGGGCGATTGCGGGATCGGTGACGACACTTGGATTTTGGGAAATGGAAACCAGTTTCTCGGATGCGAGAGGCAAACCGGTGGCGCGCAAGGTATTGGCAACCGTGCCGAGTTCGTTAGGGGCTGTATGGACGATGTGTTCATCTTCATCGGCGATCACATCATCCGCTCCGGCTTCGATGGCGGCTTCCATGAGTTTTTCCTCATCAATGGCCGTGGCGGGAATGCGGATCTCGCCCTTGCGGTCGAACTGATAGGAAACGCTGCCCTGGGTGGCGACGCTGCCGCCGTTTTTGGTGAAGATGGAGCGGATATCGGCGGCGGAGCGGTTGAGGTTGTCAGTGGCCATTTCCACAATGAATGCGATGCCGGCCGGGCCATAGCCTTCGTAGGCGACTTCCTGGATGGCCTCGCCGCCGAGTTCGCCCGTGCCCTTCTTGATGGCGCGGTCGATGTTGTCTTTGGGCATGGAAACAGCCTTGGCATTGTCGATGGCAGTGCGGAGACGGGCATTGGCGGCAGGATCTCCGCCACCAGCGCGGGCAGCGAGGGCGATTTCATGAGCGCACTTGCTGAAGACCCTGCCTTTGATGGCATCGACTCTTGCTTTGATATGTTTGACCTTGGACCACTTGTTGTGACCGGCCATGGGAGATGGATGAAATGGGGGTTCAGGTGAGGGTGGGGGCGGCGATCCCATGGATGGCCGCAATGCGGAGTGGAAGGGTGCGGTCCTGCGCATGTGCCGGCTTGGTGCTGCCTCATGGCAAGCAAAGCCCGGTAGGGCAGGGTGACATCAACCCGGGAAGTGTTTTCGGAAATTCAACGCGAAACACCGCTCCGTCGTTCCAACGCGCAGAGATTGGAACAGCCCGGACGGGTTGGCAATCTCAAATTTTCGCACCGGGGGAAACCGATTCCTGGCCACGGATAGGGCGGGAAACGATGGTGATGGCTGTTTTTTGTCGATTGCCGAAGCCGCCGGACGGTGCCAATCTCCGCGCATGAGCATTCGCTTGGCAATCATCATGGGCACCTTGACCGCCCTCGCCCTCCCGCTGCACGCACAGGATGCGCCAGCAGAGGAACCGGCAGGTATCAGGGGAATCCCGGCGGACCTGATGGATGATCCGCATGTGCGCGAAGAACTGGCAGTGAACGAATTCACCGCGCCGTCGATCGCCAAGCTGTTTGATACCCTGCAATTCCTGATGCCTTTGCCTTTGTTGGAAAACGAACTGCAACTGCCCGAACGCATGCCGCTCGATCGTGCGGACCTGGCGATCCAACTTGGATTCCTGATTGCGGATGGTTTCCTCGTCGTGCAGGCGGAACAACTCGACAAGGTGGAGAAGCTCGCCACCGAACTCACCCGTTATGGCAAGGCGCTGGGTGCGGGCGATCGGGTGAACCGTCATGCCGCCGGATTGTTAGAAGCTGCGAAGAACAAGCAAGTGGATCAGTTGAAAAAGGAACTCGCATCCACCCAGCGGGATGTGGAGGCGGAATTGGTGACCTTACGCGATGCGGATCTTGCGCATTTGATATCACTCGGCGGATGGATCCGCGCGCTTTATGTGTCGTCCGTTGCAGTGGACAAACAATTCTCTACCGAGCGGGCGAGAAAGGTGATGCGCGAGGACATCGCGGATTATTATACCGAGTCCGTCGCAGGGCTGGAGCCAAAGATTTCGGAGCGACCGAACTATCTGAAGATGCGCGATCTGTTGGCAGGACTTCGCACAGAAATGGTGGTGAAAGACGGTGAGGAGCCCACTGCTGAAATGATGAAGGACATCCGCACGCAGGCGGCGAAGCTGGTGGAACTCGCACTGGAGCGGAAGGAATGAGTGGTTTGAATTTCGACGCAGTGGCAGTCATGGGTTTGGGCATCATTGGTTCTCGTGCCCACGCCAATTTGATATCTTCTGGCCGCAAGGTGACTTGTTGGAACCGGACCCCGAAAGGTCTCGAAGGTGAAGCTTCCACTCCAATGGATGCCATCAAGGGCGCGGGCATCATTTCCCTTTATCTCAAGGACTCTCCCGCCGTGCGTGGAGTGATGGAAACCATCGCCGATGATCTCGTGCCGGGACAGGTGGTCCTGAATCACTCCACCATCGATTTGGAAACCACGCTGTGGTTGAATGATCTTTGTGTTTCACATGACTGCCGTTTCCTCGATGCCCCTTTCACCGGCAGCAAGGTGGCGGCGGGTAAAGGGGAACTCGTTTATTACATCGGCGGTGACGAAGCGCTGGCAGCGGAATTGGAACCGCTTCTCGCAGTGACCAGCCGTGCAAGAATCCATTGCGGGCCGGTAGGGTCGGCGACGGTCGTCAAGCTGGCCACCAATCTGATTTCCGCCTGCACCGTGCAGGCCATGGCCGAGGCGCTGGCGATTGCCACGCGCCACGGTGTCCCGGCCCAGTGCCTGGCGGATGCGGTGGCGCAGAATGCCAGCGGATCGGCGCTCACGGCGATGAAG
>JALOTR010000220.1 GCA_025457805.1 Akkermansiaceae bacterium
CTCCGCCAAGGTGCCATCACCGCCGAACTCCTCGAAATCACCACCGCCATGAAGGCCATGGAATGATAGATTCCGGTTATCGGTTATCAGTTATCCGGATGCCCTCCGGACTGGCAACCGGCCCACACGATACCCACTGATCACTTTTAACAGATAACTGATAACTCACAGACTCATGAGCAACCAAGGAACCATCGTCCAGATCATCGGCGCCGTCATCGACGCCGACTTCTCCAAGGCCAGCAAGCTGCCTGAAATTTACAACGCGTTGGAGATCCAATACGTCCTCAACGGCGTGGACACCAAGCTCGTGCTCGAAGTGCAACAGCACCTTGGCGATGGCTGGCTCCGTGCGGTGGCCATGTCCACCACCGATGGTCTCAAGCGCGGCATGGTCCTCACCGATACCGGCAAGCCGATCGCCGTGCCCGTCGGCAAACAAATCCTTGGCCGCATCTTCAACGTCACCGGCGACCTCGTGGATGAAAACGTGCCGCTCGCCGATGCGAACCTCCGTTCTCCCATCCACCGCCCCGCTCCCAAGCTCACCGAGCAATCCGCCAACACGGAAGTGCTCGTGACCGGCATCAAGGTCATCGACCTCATCTGCCCGCTGCTTAAAGGTGGTAAAGGCGGCATGTTCGGTGGTGCAGGCGTCGGGAAGACCGTCGTCATCATGGAGCTCATCAACAACATCGCCAAGGCGCACGGTGGTTTCTCCGTCTTCGCCGGCGTGGGTGAGCGGACCCGTGAAGGAAACGACCTCTACTGGGAAATGATCGAGTCCGGCGTTATCGCCACCGAGAAGGACGAAAAAGGCCACGTGAAACTCAATGCCGAGGGCAATCCTTGCCTCACCGAAGGCTCGAAGGTCGCCCTTTGCTACGGCCAGATGAACGAGCCTCCCGGTGCCCGTCTCCGCGTCGCCCTCTCCGCCCTCACCATGGCCGAGCACTTCCGCGATGAAGACAACCAGGACGTGCTTCTCTTCGTGGACAACATCTTCCGTTTCTCCCAAGCCGGATCCGAAGTGTCCGCCCTCCTCGGCCGGACGCCCTCCGCCGTCGGTTACCAGCCCACCCTCTCCGAGGAAATGGCCGGTCTCCAGGAGCGGATCACCTCCACCAACAAAGGCTCCATCACCTCCATCCAGGCGGTTTACGTGCCGGCGGACGACTTGACCGACCCCGCTCCCGCCAACACCTTCGCCCACTTGGACGCCACCGTCGTTCTTGAGCGTTCGCTCGCTGAGCAAGCGCTCTTCCCGGCCGTCGATCCGCTCGCATCGACCTCCAAGGCACTCGCCCCGGAAATCGTTGGTGAGGAACACTACCGCGTCGCCCGTGGCGTTCAGCAGGTGCTCCAACGCTACAAGGACCTTCAGGACATCATCGCCATTCTCGGTATGGACGAGCTTTCCGACGAGGACAAGATGACCGTTTTCCGCGCCCGGAAAATCCAGCGCTTCCTCACCCAGCCCTTCCACGTTGCGGAGGTCTTCACCAACGTCTCGGGCGTGCTCTGCTCGATCGAAGAAACCGTCAAAGGCTTCGCCGAGATCCTCGATGGCAAGCTCGACAACGTCCCCGAAGGCAACTTCTACATGAAGGGCGGCATCGACTCTGTCGCCCGCGACTGAGCCGGATGTTGAATTTTGAATGATGAATGTTGAATTCCAAGAGCTTCATCCCACTCAAAATTCAAAATTCAAAATTCAAAATTGATCTGCCATGCCTCTCCATCTCGATATCGTCACTCCCGAGAAGAAAGTTTTCTCGGAAGATGTGGAAAACGTCTATCTCCCCGGAGAAGATGGTGAAATGGGCGTCCTGCCCATGCACTCGGGCCTCGTCACCGCCCTCAAACCCGGTGAGTTGCGATACCTCCACAATGGTCAGGTCGTGACTCTGGCCATCGGCTCCGGCTTTGCGGAAATCACCCAGTCCAAGGTCGTCGTCCTCACCGACATGGCCCTCGGCGAGGCCGAAATCGACGAGCAAACCGCCGAAGCCGCCATCAAGCGCGCCGAGGAAAAACTCGCCAACATCGATCACAACATGGATTCCGAGGAAGTCGCCTATCTCCAAGGCGTCATCTCCCGCTCCGCCGCCGCCATCACCTTCAAGCGCAAGTTCCGCAACTGAGCAGCAATCCACGGTTCAAAACAGTTCCTATCAAAAACGACGGTCCCAGCGGACCGTCGTTTTTTGTTGGCTGGATCACTCGTGGTTGGGACAATCTGTCCCAAGCCCTTCTGCAAGACAGAAGCGTCAGCGTAGCCATTCACTCGCACTGAGTCGTCACTTCCCAAAAAGATAGAACGACAGTCCCAGAAATCCTGAGCCTCCCGGAAAATGCCTTGGCACGTACTCGCTCTAAAGAGACAGGATTTCTTGGAGGCCAACGACCCATTTTATTCCGGCCCATACCAACTTCCTGGCTGGCTTGCCGAGTCGTGGATTGATGGCTGACCAAGAGACTGGGCTTATGTCATATTTTGACATAACTGGCGGCCGATGAATGGATGAAGCCCTGCTAACAGGGTTCGGATGCTGGTGCGAAGGGTGGTCGTTTGAGACAAGCACCGGGCGGGCGAGTATGATGGCGCGGGTTAGTTATCGATTTCCGTGGCGTGGTAAAGGAAATCACGGAATGAAGACCACCTTCCGTCCGCGAACTTGAGAATTTCAGGATATTCAACCTCATAGTATCCTACTCCGAAATGATAGACTGGAGACGTCTCGAATGATTGATAGTGGTTTCCATCAACGCAATAGGTGTCCCCTGAGAAATTGGTCGCTATCGGAATCAAACCAGCCTCCGCCAAACCCGACCCGGGCAAGCCCATGGTGTTGACTTGGATGCCCGTCCCGTCCAGAAATTCAATGTCTGAAGGACAGTTCAAGGGAAATGCGAATTTGTAAAGATCACCGAGTTGCGGCGGGAGTTTGAGTCGCAGGCATTGTGCGATCTGATTTGGCTTGAGAAACGAGAAGGCCATTCCTCTGGTCTCCAATTCTGCAATGATGGGAGCGAGGCTGTCGCGCAAGGCATGAGCTGATTCACAAAGGACCGGACTCCCGGCAAAGCGTATGACAAGTGGGTGGGGTTCCCAGCCTGCTGGGTCCGCACCGAATTCGAGCAGTAGCTTGACCAACTCAGGCAACTGACGGTCACCACGGCGGTGGAGCACCTTATCCAATGCACCTCTACCTTGCGTATCGACACAATTGGGATTGATCCCATTCTCAAGCGCGCTTCGGCATTCATCAATCCTGCCCAATCTGCAGTTTGCCAGAAAATCACCTTCTTCTTTTGTCATGAGTAACTCGTAGGATCAAACTGAAGGAAAGCACGAGCGGTGCTTTAGGCCGCACAAAAGTTCCCACACCGAGACTATGAATGCCAATCACATATTTCAAGGTGGAATTGTACAAGATTCATTGAGGGAGATTGAATGGTTGATGAGATAAGCTATTTCTCTGGAAAATAGCGTTCCCACCCAGCTGGGCCGCCATGGGCGGCAAGCAGATTCTCACTTTGTTTTTTCGGGATATAACCGGCAACAGCTTGGGGTCAGGGGGGAGCGGGCCGAGGGTGAATGCTTTGGTGGGCGGTTCAGGCCAATGGCACCCACTTTCCCTTCCAATCAAATCGCTCCAGCGGACGGAATGACTTTTTGTAATCATACGCGCTCGGCTGTTCGGTGGCGTAGCCGGGGTAGAGCCAGCGTTTGCCCTGTGCACGTGCCCAGCGGATTTCTTCCAACAAGGTGAGCGTGCCCAGACTCCGCGGCGACTCATCCGGATCGAACATGGCATAGACACTCGATACCGCCTCGTCCCCCACATCCATGTAACTCACGGCGATGAGCCGGCCATTCCGCCGCACTTCCACGCAGCGGCATTCGCAAGGGGACCGATCCGGAGTTTCGGAGGGTATGAAGTTGCGCAAGGAGTCCGGGATGTTTGAAGTGAAACGCTCCCGATGCCGCAGGAAAAGCTCCTCGCGCTCCGCATCCACTTTGGCCGGGAAAACGCCGATCTCCACATCCTGATTCCGGCGGAGTACCCGCCGTTGGCTCTTGCTCGGGGAAAAATCGGCGATCGGCATGCGGAGTGGTTGGATGAACTGGATTTGATCATCATCCCCCAACATCACACTGTAGCGGAAAAAATCCGACCCGAAGTGCCGCCAGCCCAGCGACCACAAACGATCCATCAAAGCGGGCTGCGCATGATCGAGCTGGCCGGTCTCATGAATCAGCGGTGGAAGATTCGGTATCATCGCAGGTAGCGAAACGGATAGACCTCAACAGGAAGATGGGGAACCACGGAGTACACGGAAAATGAGGAGGTTGGAGAATCGATGAGTTTCATTCGCTGAGGTGTTCAAACCGAATCCACAACCCAATTTCCTTCCGTGTGTTCCGAGTCTTCCGTGGTTCTCATTTCGAAAACCAGGCCGGAAATTCCCGACCCGGCCCATCCTCTCATCCCATCCGGCCTTGCCAAGCAGGCTTTGCGGTCCCGCATTCGCGCGAGTCCAGGTTTCCATCGCTTGACCGGAGAGACGATCGCAGACAGGTTGCAGAGTCGAAATTCCATCCCCACATCCATGTCCACCCGCCGCGAATTCATCCGGGCCGCCAGCGCCGCAGCCATCCTCAGTCCCGCTCTGCTCCGTGGAGAGTCGGACAAGCTTGGCAAGGTCCTGCCGCAGCGCAATCTTGGCAAGACATCGGAAAAAATCACCGCCATCGGCCTTGGCGGCCATCACGTCGGCGTCGGCAAGGATGAAAAGAACGCCCAGGCCCTCATCGAGCGCGCCATCGAACGCGGCATCCGTTTCTTCGACAATGCGGTGAACTATCAGGATGGCTTGTCGGAAACCTATTACGGCAAGTTCCTCACACCGAAGTACCGTGAGCAGGTGTTTATCACCACCAAATCCTCCCGCAACACCGCGGAGAAAGTGCGCAAGGAGTTCGATGAATCCCGAAAGCGATTGCAGACGGACGTCATCGACCTCTGGCAGCTCCACGCCTTCGTGAGTGTCGATGATGTGAAGGAACGCATCAAGGGTGGCGTGGTGGAGGTCTTTCTGGAAATGCGCGAGAAAAAGAAAGCCCGCTACATCGGCTTCACCGGACACACGAGCCAGGAGGCGCATTGTTACTTTCTCGATCATTGCAAAAAACAGGGATACAAGATGGACACCTGCCTCATGCCGGTGAATCTCGTGGACTCGCATTACGATTCGTTCCTCCTCAACGTGCTCCCCAAATTGCAGGAACAGGATGTTGCCCTGCTGGCGATGAAAAGCATGGTGTTTGGCAGGATTTTCGAGCGCGCCAAAGACATCGATCCCACGGTCATCACTCCCAAGAACCTGCACGAATATGTTTATTCCCTTCCCGTGTCCTGCATGCTCAGCGGCTGCGAGACCGTGGCACAGATCGATGAAAACACGGCGATTCTTGAGAATTTCAAAGGCATGGATGAGGCGCGGTGCAAGGAATTGGTCGCTGCGGTTGAGAAGATCTCAGGTCCCGGCCTCGAGTTTTACAAACGCAAGGTCTGACATGCGCGCCATTGGATTGACGATCTCCGCCATCCTCCTCATCCGCGCAAGCGCGGCTGAGACCGCTGTTTTTGTCGAGGGATCCGAGTGGGTGACGGTGGGCGAGGGATATAATATCGTCGAAGGCATCGCC
>JALOTR010000221.1 GCA_025457805.1 Akkermansiaceae bacterium
GCCAGAGATCGGCCGGGTGATCCTGCTCAAGGAAGGTCGTGTGTTTGCGGATGGACCCAAGCGTAACGTTCTTACAACACACAAGCTCACGGAGCTATATGAAACCCAAGTCCACGTTCGCTGGTCGCAGGGATGGTGCGATGTGAAGGCGCGGTGATTGGATTCGAGATATTGGAAACCAAGGCTTCCAACTGGAACTTTTCATTCAGAGTTCACCCGAATCATCCAATTCACCTTTGGATGCCATTTCTTCCCGCATGGCGTTGCGGAGGGAATTGTAGGCGCGGAGTTCTGACAATTCGTTGGCCCACTTCGCCTTGCGATAGGAAGCATACATCCATACCGCCCCTGCCAGACCTGCATTGAGTGCCGCTGCTGCCAGCCACCCCAGTCCCGCTTCCTCTTCAATAAGCACAAATGCGCAACTGCATACGACGACGCCGAAGAACATCCAGTCCAAGCGCCATGACGTCATGAGAAATACCAAGGCTCCCGCAACCACCAAGGGACCGGCCGAAGTAAACAGCATGGCCAGTGGAAGGGTGAAGCCATCGATGAAATCGAAGATGTCGAAAAGATCCCACCGCAAACGTTCCAACCTGTTGGCGATCACGGCGAACCATCCTCCGACAACAATCGCCATAAAGTAAGTGAATCCCCGCTTGATGGGAGCTCCGATGGTTTCCCCGAAGATATCAATAGGATCGAGGTTCATCGTCGCGGGCTCCTGGGTTTACTCGAGTCCTTGTTCCTGGGTGTAACCGATGAGTGCCACCAGGCCCACAAAAGCCATGAGGATCACCAGAATGCGCCACCATTCGATGATGCGGTGGCTCAAGACATGCCCTCCTTCACGATCCCAGGAAACGAAGCCTCTTTCCGAGAGGCTTTTGTATCCTGTGAAATAGGTGATCAGTGAAATCAACGGCAGCCCCAAGCCTGCTCCGCGGATCCATACCCGGACCGAGCGCAGGAGTGCCTCGCGGAAGTCGAGACGGGTTCCGTTCTGATTGCGGATGCGGATGTTGAACAGGGCCTTGCACGGGGTGGTGCCAAACACGGCGAGCATGACGGCCTCGGCAGGAACCATAAGAGCTGTTACGAGGATGTTGGAGATGTAATCCGAAGTTTCTTCATAAGCCGGATACACAAAGGCCGCGACGATGCCAAAGAGCATCCCCACCAAAAGCAAATCGCCCATTCTCGCCCAGAAACGGATCCATGGGCGTGTTTGTGATCCGGTGGGCTCATAATTGTCCCACTGGACCGCCTCGTTGGAATCGACGGAAGGCGGAAGATATGGCGATGCTGCTTGAGCGAAAACAGGAACCGCTCTCACAGGCATCCAGTCCGGCATGCCCTCTTGCCAGATCAGGGACTCTTGGGTCAGCGTCCCCTGCTGGAGGAGCCGCTCCACTTCGTCCGAGCTGACAGGCCCTGTCTGGACGTCCTCGATCGCATAATGCCAGACCTTCATTTAGGGGAGCTTTCAGTAAGAGCGGCGCAGCTCGATGGCCCGTTGCTCTTTCGGTGATTCGAGATAGGTCGGGCCGTCGGTATAGGAACCGGTCAGGACATTCTTGGAGGATTGGGAAAGCACGATGGCATAGTAACATTTGCCCGCGTCCCACGTCGTCAGATAAGCCTTGTTGCCGCTGACCACGCCTTTGACCTCGTAGGTATCAATGGTTCCGGAGATATGCCGTCCGCTTTGTTTGAGATTTGCCTTGCCCCAAGTTTCGGCAAACCAATTGCCCGAGATATCGATGCGGGCACTGGAGCTTTGGCCGTCCAGCCAAGCCTGGGCGGCAGTCTGGTTCTTGAGGATTTGCTCTTGGGTTTGGCAGGAGGAAAGCGCGATCACCGCGCCTGCTGTAAGAAGAATGGTGGATGTGATTTTCATCAGGCAGCTTTTTAGAGGCGCTGGCTGCCGGATGGAAAGCGCAAATTTCCCAAGTCAAACAAATGAGACCGGTCTTCAAGCTAACAGCCCCTTCATCAGATGGCCGTGGACATCGGTGAGGCGGAAATTCCTGCCTTGGTGGCGGAAGGTGAGTTTTTCGTGATCGAGACCCAGTTGATGGAGAAGTGTGGCCTGGAAGTCATGGATGCCGACGGGATCCTTGGTGATGCCATAACAAAACTCGTCCGTTTCACCATAGACATGACCCGGTTTGAAACCACCGCCCGCGACCCACATGGTATAACAGGCACCGAAGTGGTCGCGGCCATGATTGGGCTTGGTGACATCGCCCTGCACGAAGACCGTGCGCCCGAACTCGCTGGCCCAAATGACCACGGTGTCTTCCAACAGCCCGCGTTGTTTCAGGTCTTTCACGAGACCAGCCGATGGTTGATCGGTGTCCACGCATTGTTTTTCGAGCTGTGTGGGAAGGTTCGAGTGCTGATCCCATCCGGAATGCATCAACTGCACAAAGCGGGTGCCACGTTCGACGAGTCGGCGGGCGAGCAGGCAGTTTCTGGCATAGGAGCCGGGGCGTTGCACATCGGGTCCATAAAGGTCGAGCACCGCTTTCGACTCGCCGGCGATATCCGTCAACTCCGGCACGCTGGCCTGCATGCGGTAGGCCATTTCGTATTGGGTGATGCGCGTGTCGATCTCTGGATCGCCGAATTCCTGGAGGTGTTGTTGGTTGAGCGCGGCGATGTCATCCATCAGGGCGCGCCGCAAGGGGCGTGACATGCCATCGGGATTGGTGAGATATAATACCGGATCGCCATCGCCCCGGAAACGCACGCCCTGATACTTCGAGGGAATGAAACCACTGCCCCAGTAATGATCGAAGAACAACTGGCCGCAGGTCTTTTCGCGATCCGAGGAAGTCATGACCACGAAGGCCGGCAGTTCGTTGGTGAGGCTGCCAAGTCCATAAGTCGTCCATGCGCCGAGGCTCGGCCGGCCGGGGATCTGGCTGCCTGTTAGAAAAAAGGTCACGCCGGGAGCATGGTTCACCGCATCGGTATGCATCGAGTGGATGAAACAAACATCATCCGCAATGCTGCCGATGTGGGGGATGAATTCGGACAACCATTTGCCGCTTTTTCCGTATTGGCGGAAGGGTTTGAGAGCGGGAAGGATGGGAAATCCTTTTTGGCTCGCCGTCATCGTGGAGAGCCGGATTTTTCCCCGAACGGATTCCGGGAGTTCCTGAAGGCGGAGTTTTTCCAGATTGGGTTTGTAATCGAAAAGATCCACCTGTGATGGCGCGCCGCCTTGCCAGAGCACGATCACCCGTTTGGCCTTGGGGGCGAAGTCGGCGAGCGGAGGTGTCACCACATTTGCTGCGAGCCCATCCTGGCGAAGCAGATTCGCAAGCACGGCCGCGCCGATGCCACCGGCACTGCGGCCGAAGAACTGGCGGCGCGTCAGGTGTCTTTGGTGTTGGAGAAAAGGATCCATGGGATTGATCGGTTAGATAATGCTTATCCGCGAGTGAGGGCTTCGTCGAGATTGAGGATGGAGAGGCAGACGGCTGATAGGGCAGCGACGTAGGCGGGATCGGCAGGAAGAACGCGTGCGGCTTCGCCATGACTGAGATATCGTTTTGCGGCTTGTGGATCGGAGTTGAATTCCTTCCTCGCCGTTTCGAAACTGCGCATCAGGATTTCCATTTCCCTTGCTGCCGGTTCACGCGAGCAGATGTGCAGCCAGGCTCGGCGGAGTTGGGCTTGCGTGTCATTTGCCGGTGTTTCCTGCATGACTCGGATGGCCAAGGCGCGTGCCGCCTCGTTCCAAGTGATGTCATTCAGTGTGATGAGCGCATGGATCGGGGTGTTGGTGAGTGAGGGTTTTACCGAGCAGATGGTGCGCGATGAGGCATCGAACATGTTGCCCGGAGCCGCGGTGCGCCGCCAGAAGGTATAGAGACTGCGGCGGTGGAGTGCGGTTCCTTTGGATTGGGGGTAGGTGAAATCCCGTTCCTTGGTAATCGAGAGTCCATCCCAGATTCCCGCCGGCTGATAGGGATAAACCGGTTTTCCACCCATTTCCCGATTCAACAAACCGCTGCTTGCAAGGGCGAGGTCGCGGAGGATCATGGACGAGAGCCGGAATCGCGGGGCGCGGGCCAGCAGGCGGTTTTCCGGATCCATTTCTAACAAGTCAGGCATTGCTTTGGCGGCTTGACGGTAGGTGGCGCTGGTGACGATGAGCCGGTGCATGTGCTTTACATCCCAGCGGCTCTCGCGGAACTCCGCTGCAAGCCAGTCCAAAAGGGCGGGATGGCTTGCCGGGTCGGCCTGCACTCCGAGGTTTTCCGAACTTTTCACCAGGCCCATGCCGAAGAACAACTGCCAGTAACGATTCACCTGGACGCGTGCGGTGAGCGGGTTTTCCGGACTCATCAACCACTTTGCGAGTCCCAGGCGGTTTGCAGGCAGATCCGTGGCCATCGGAGGAAGCGCCTCGGGTGTGCCGGAGGAGACCTCTTCCATCGGAGCTGTATAAACTCCGCGGGAGTAGATATGGGTTTTCCGTGGTTTCGCATCGGACATGACCATCACCTTCGGCAAGGCATCGCGGAAGGATCGGAGCGCGGCGGCGGCTTTGTCCCGTTCGATGCGAGTGGATACCACTTCCGGGTGGCTCGATGAAGTGATGAAATGATCGAGCAGCGCTTGGTTTTCCTTTTTGTTCCGATTTGCCACAGGTTTGGCCAGCGTGGTAATGACGGGGGCGGGGAGTTGCTGCCGGGCCAGCGGATCCGGCGTATGAGTAGTGGAGATGCGGAAACGTCCGAACTGATGTCGGACATGGGGAGATTGGAATTCCAAGGTAAGCCGCAGCGGCTGCCCCGCCGGGATGGGGCTTGATGGCTGGACCATCAGGAAGTGGGCCTTGGTGACTTCCGGATAATAGGCCCACGCTTTGGGTCCGTCGTCCAACACGCCCTCGGCGCTGAAGCTTGCTTGCGAGTAATCGGCAAATGCAGAGGCAAGCGGAATTTCAATTCCATCCACGGCGATCCTGAGGCGGGTGAGAACCGCATTGCCGCTATCCGAACGTCCGGAGCCGCCCATGGGCAGGCGGGGATCGGGAATGACATCGATGCGCAAGGCTGTCACGGGTTGCTCGGGAGCGGGAAGATCGATGATATAATTGGCACGATCCGGCGCCGGCCCGCTGGCGAAGATATCATGTTCGGGTGTGACTTCGAGTTTGACCTCAGAATCGGCCACCGCCGAATCCGGGCGGAGAGGGGACCATTGAATCTGCGGGCTTGCGGCGAATGAGGATTCCCACTCGGTCAGAGCTGCCAGCACAGCGGGAGAGGGTTTGGCAGTTTCCGCAGCTTTCTTTTCGAGTTCCGCAAGCTTGGTCATCTGATCGGGCGAACCTGCATGGATCCACGGATCGGCGATGCGGTATTGACCGCCGCTGGGTGGCATTCCGGATTCGGGCACATGATTGAAAAATGCCATCATCCGAAAGAAATCCCGCTGCGGGATGGGATCATATTTGTGATCGTGGCATTGCGCGCAGGCCATGGTGAGGCCGAGCCAGTTGGTGGAAGTGACGTCCACGCGATCGAAGAGAATCAGATTCCGCTGTTCTTCCGGGATCGCGCCGCCCTCGCCATTGAGGAGGTGGTTGCGATTGAACGCGGAGGCGATTTTCTGATCGAGGGTGGCATTCGGCAGCAGGTCGCCGGCGAGTTGTTCGATGGTGAACTGGTCGAAGG
>JALOTR010000222.1 GCA_025457805.1 Akkermansiaceae bacterium
ACGGAAATCCTCAGTGATCCGGCGCTCAACGGACTAGGAAGATATCATATCAGTGAACTGGTCACGGGTCTTGAACCTGGGCGCACTTATCATTACCAGGTCAAGGGTCTGCATGGCGGCGCTGCATTCGCGCTCGGCGGTGATGTCACCTTCACGACCCTTTCGCGTTTGCAGGTGTGGCGGCGCTTTCATTTTGAAATCACGGAAAACACCGGTCTCGCTGCCAACGATGCCGATCCGGATGGCGATGGAATGCCGAATTTGTTAGAGTTTGCCTTCGGTCTTGATCCATGGCAGAACAGTTCGGGCGAACTGCCTCAAGCGACTTTCACGCCCAATGAGATATCATTCAACTTCAGTGAGCCCGACACTTTCATGGGCATTGCCTACATCGCCGAATGGAGCACCACTCTGGAGCCCGACTCGTGGTTGCCGATGACGGAACACGCGGTCCTTCCCGGTGAGCATCTCTTCAAGCTCAACACCACCGGTCTTCCGCGTGTTTTCGTGCGGCTTCGGGTAGCGGAGATCTCTCCTTGATCGGATCAAATCGATCCATGGAAATCCGATAAGGAAAAAGGACTTTTGGAAATGTGATGCCCAATGGCCCCCTTCCGCAACACCACCACAGAGAGTTGGTGGAACGATAGCACGGGCACCCTCTGTCTCGCGGCTGGAGCTTGAGTGAAATCACTGGCGGCCAACAGCGACAGCCGGACTATCAACCGAGTCTTTGGGATTGTCCAAGAATATCTATGTCAATACAACTTTAGGGGGATGGTGGAATTTTGGTTGTGGCCCGGACAGAATGTTGGTCAATGTAAATACATTAACCCTAAGTTCGTGAAATTTCCAACCCATCACCAGCACCTTCGTATCCACGACCGGGGATTCGCGCTCATCGTGACCCTCAGTCTGATGATTCTGCTCACCATCATCGCTGTGGGTCTGCTCACACTTTCGTCCATCTCGCTGCGGGCTTCGTCGGCGACGGTGGCGATGGCGGAGGCCCGTCAGAATGCCCGCTTGTCGATGCAGATGGCGATTGCCCAGTTGCAATCCCTGACCGGTCCCGACACCCGCGTGACGGCCCCGAGGTATCCGGATCCGCCGACGAGCAGTCCGGATTCGGTGGTCCCTGTCACCGGGGCTTGGAGAAGTTGGGAAGGCACGGACCGCGAGGCTGACGGCCGCCCCAAGGTGCCGTCCTATGCAAACAAAAAGGAGGTCGGTGATCCGGCGGCCATGCCGGAGAGCGCAGGAGCGGGGCGATTCCTCGGATGGCTCACTTCCTCCGCCGAAGGCAAAACTGCGGACTTCAAGAATGTTCCGGAAATCAGCAACAACGAAACCGAAGGATATGTCTCCCTGCTATCGGATGGCAGCGTGAGCGAGGCGAAGCGCCGTGTCTTCATCAAGCCCACGATGGTCCGTTCCGGTCAGGGAGCCATCGCGTGGTGGACCAGCGGTGAGAACTCGAAGGCGATGGTCAACTCCGACAAGATCGCCAAGCCATCCACAACAGTGGCATGGCATCAGCGGGTGCGGTCGAATGGACGGGCGGATTCCAAAAGCTTCGGACTTGAGCAAATCGAGAATCTGGAGCCCGGAAATGGCAATGTGATCAGCACCGCGACCTTGGATTTGATCAATCCCAGCCAGCAATTGAGGAAATTCCATGATCTCACGGCCTACAGCCCCGGGCTTTTGACCAACACCGCCACGGGAGGATGGCGCAAGGATTTGTCCTGGCTCTCGGAACGTTACGCCTCCTTGCCGTCCACCGGCTTGCCAAGTTTTACGACTGCGCCCGGCAAGGTGCAGACTTTCAACAAGGCGCAGCCAAGTTCGCATCCCGCCAATGCGCTCCTCTATCATTGGGGGAGATATCGTGCCTCACCATCCAGTTCCGGCTGGGCTCAAGTCCCTCCCATCTGCTCATGGGATGCCCTGGTGGATTACATGCGGCAGTATGCTTCTGTTTCCAGTTCATCCGCCTCGCGGACCACCATGCCAAACTTCGTTTTCCCCCACTACGGGGCTGACAATCGCTATAACTTCCAGGACAAGGTGCGCCGCTCGCCGCAGATCGCCCGCATTCACTGGATTTACTCACTGGCTTCCGTGGTGGCCACAGCGACCAACGAGCCGGATGCCACCAAACATGGAAGACACAAACCCGCGCTGATGGTCACGCCCGTGCTGACTCTGTGGAATCCCTACAACGTCGAGCTAACGGTTTCGAGCTTCGGCATCAACATCCAGGAGACGGCCCCTCTCCGCTTCCGCTTCAAGGTGGGGACCACTGTTTTCCCCGAGACCTCGCTAACGGAAATCTCGAAGGCCGGGACGGGCTATCAGCGGTTTTTCCTCAAGGTGAACCAGTCGATCACGTTGCCCCCTGGAGGCACGCGCATCTTCGGTCTCAATGATCCGAAACCGAAGGAAAACGCACAGGCCAACGACGTTGTCCTCACGCCCGGTTACAGGCCGAATGGAGGTTTCCTTTTTTACGGCATCAACAAGGGTGCCAATGTCTATGCTTCACCGGGTGAACCCTTCTCCGTGGACAAGATGAGTTATGATGCGATGACAAACGAAGGCGGTAAAACCGGGATCGGCATCATCTATGACATCCATGTGGATGGCGGCAGCAGGTCCGCACACCGGATGATTTATGATACCAACGAACTCGGCGGTCCCACTGTGTTGAATTCACTCTACCCCCCGATCACTTCCACGCTTTCCACCACGGTGGGTGAAGTGGAGGGAATCAAGAACCAGCCTTTTGCGAGTGCCATTTTCGGATATCGGATGGCCAGTCCACCCTCCCGTGATCCACGGCACCGCCATCTCTATTCGAAAGGCATGCTTCAATCCAATCCCCTGTGTTTTTATACTGAAATCGGATTCGGAGACGATGCCAATGCCATCAGCTCCATGCAGGGGACCGGTGTCTATCACCCGATCAATGCGCCTTATGATTTTGCGTTCCAGGAAGTTCAGGGGTGGAATGATACCATTGCCATTCCGCAATATGAAAGCGGGACGAACAGCAGTTACATTGTTTCCGGATTGAGTGCCGGCGACGGGCTCACCCGTTGTGTCATGGCGGAACTGCCCACACGGCCGTTGCTGAGCTTGGCCGAGCTCCAGCACTTCGATGCCCGAAACAACAATCCCATCACTCCATTCCAATTCAATCTTATTGGCAACGGCTCCGCCCATCCGGTCTTCGCCCCCGATCAGTTGTATGTCAACACGAGTTATAACAAAGGGATGTGCAATGATGATGGCTACATTCTCAATCATGTGTTGTTTGATGACTGGTTTATCTCATCCATCGCACCGGAGCTGAGGGATTTCAGTCCCAGCACCAAACGCAGCATGCAAAAGGTCTATGAGGACCACCTTGCGCTCACCACGCCTCTTCCCAACAGGTTCTACCGGCCGGCGATCGGAGCGGCGAGCCCATCGGTCTCATCCGCCGCAGCTACCATGTTCTCCACCGCCAAAGACAGGCCGAGTGGTCTCTATCAATACGAACTCATCGCGTCCAAGCTCGATGTGGAGGGAATGTTCAATATCAATTCCACATCCGTCGAGGCATGGAAGGCTCTCCTGCGCCATGGACGGGACCTCCAGGTGCCTTACCTCGCCCCCAATGGCAGCACGAACAACGGGCAGCCAGTGTCCTTCACCTATCCAAGGACTTCGATTGCCGGGGATCAAGGCACGGATTCCGGATCGAAGGCTTCCAATCCATTGTTTTCCCAGGCGGCGGAGTTTGCCGGGCACCGGGTTCTGACCGATGCGCAGATCGACGCACTCGCAGAGCAGATTGTCCTCGAAATCCGCAAGCGCGGGCCGTTTCTCTCCCTCTCGGAGTTTGTGAATCGCCAGCTCACTACGGACAAGGATCTCGCCATTGCGGGGACCATCCAGAAGGCGCTCGACAACCTGGCCAACCTCGGCACTTCTCCACAGAATCCGTTTGCCGCGTTGCAATCGCTTTCGGTGAACATCAGCTCCCAGCCCCCGGGAAAAACGGACTACAAGTTTCCGGAAGCCGCCTCTGGCAGCTCGGCCTTCGGAACTCCCGGGTGGGTGCGCCAGGCGGATATCCTCCGGCCGCTTGCGCCGATCATTTCCGCGCGTGATGATACCTTCACCATCCGTGCTTATGGCGACTCCCGCGATCGGTCCAATCCGCAGAAAATCGTCGCCCGTGCATGGTGCGAGGTGCTCGTGCGGCGGCAGGCGGCTTATGTGGATTCTTCGGAATCCGAAGCCATCACTCCCCACTCGGCGCTGATGAAATCCGAGGCAAACAAACGATTTGGCAGGAGATATGATGTGATTTCCTTCCGCTGGCTTGACATGAGCGAGGTCTGAATGCCGGATCCCATGACTCATTCCGTGTCCGCTCGACTCCATTTTTCCCGATTCTTCAGTCCTTTATCCATGTCATCTTCATTCCATCGCAAATTGATCCGTCCCATCCTCGCCCTTTGTTTGTCGGGGCTGCTTGCATCTCCGGTGCAGGCTGCCAGGAAGGTGCGGGCGGTATTCATCCAACCAATGAACATGGACCATGCCAAAGCCCTGCTGGTGGCAGGTGACAAGGCAGTGGAAATCGAATTGCCGCAGCGGAATTTTTCTCCCGAGGTGGAACTGCCCGACGGGGACTTGCAGGTTTCCATCTTGTCCGCGCCCCCTCCCGCAGGAACGCCCATTCCGGCGGATGCGCCGCGCTTCACCTTGCCGGAATCCTGGAGCCGCTGCCTGCTCTTGTTTTTTCCCGACCCCGCCAACAAGGTTTTCCCGGCAAAAGTCATCCCGGTGAATGCCAGCACTGCGGATTTCCCGAAAGGGCACACGCTGATCTACAACGTCACCGCTGCAACTATTCATGCCAGATTCGGATCGGAAACCGTCAAGGTGGCCCCGGGCAAGAATGTTTCGCTGAAACCTCCGATGGCCGGATTCGGGGATTACCAAGTCGCGATCGACTGCGCGTTTCCCGGAGACAAGGAGCCGACTGCCGTCTGCCGTTCCACCTGGCAACACGACCCGGATGCACGGCAGATCCTATTCGTGACCCCCTCGCCCGGATACAAGGTCCCGCGGGTATGGGGCATTCTGGATCGGGAAAAACCGAAGGACGCCGCCAAACCCAAATCCCCTTGAGGCCATCCCGCCACCAGAGATCAGGGTGATCAAGCTAGGGATTTTTCAACCGCAGATGGACTGGATTCACGCAGATCAATGAGTGCGAAAATCGAAGCCTCGAGAATATGCAGGCCGGAATGTCCTGAATCCCCAAAAATCTGAGTCCATCCTTTCCATCTGCGGTTCATTTCATCTGTTTTGGGCATCGTTGCTCCCTAGCTTGATCGCCGTGCACCAGAGTCGGCCCCGGCGCGTTTGACATTGTTTGGCGGGTCTGATAGTCCGGAAACATGAATGAAGCGCCGCACGATGCCTGGTTTTACACCAAGGATCTCGAAAGGATAGGGCCTGTCACCTTTGCGGACCTGCGCATCAAGGCCCAGGAAGGCGGGCTCAACCCGCGGCTCGACATGGTCTGGACTCACGGGATGGAGGCCTGGAAAGCCTCGGGCGAGGTGGAGGGTTTGTTTGAGCGCCGGACGGAGGCAGTTGCCAGCCCTGCTGCGGAAACGACCACCAG
>JALOTR010000223.1 GCA_025457805.1 Akkermansiaceae bacterium
CGTCGCACCGGCCTGCCCTTCACCGAACCGCAAGGCGCTTACTATGTCATGGTGGACATTTCGTCGCTGGGCTTTCCGGATGATGGTGCGGCTTCGGAATGGTTCATCCGTGAAGTCGGCGTCGCCGGGGTGGCGGGATCGAGTTTCTTCCGCGAGCCGGTGAACCATCTGATCCGGTTCCACTATGCGAAGAACGAAGATACCCTGCGCGCCGCCGGAGAGCGTCTGATGCGGATTGGGGAAATGGTGAAATAGATCCAGAGAGGATCGCGAAGAAGAAAATGAACCGCGAATTTCAATGCTTCCTCCCCGGCATGATTTCCGTGTTCCACCCGCCTCAAAATTATCCTGTGATATCGGGCAAATGGCCGCTAGAACCTTGCGTGAAACCCCGTTTTAGAATCCATGCCACGCGTCACCATCACCGTTCCTGAGAAGACCCCTCAGCCGTATCGTTTCCAACTGGATCGCCAATCGGTCAGCTTGGGGCGGGGGAGTGAGAACGACATCGCGATCGATAGTGGTTCCGTCTCGGTGAAACACGCGGAAATGGTGCGGGTGGACGGTGGCTACGAATTGCGGGATGCGGGATCCACCAATGGCATCAAGCTGGATGGCGAACGCCGGGATGTCATTGCGCTCCGCACGGGTTTGTCCGTCAAACTCGGGGACGTGGCCTTTGATTTCGTGCTCAGCGATGAGGAAGTGGAGGCGCTGGGCAGGGAAAAACCTGCGGGCGAGTCGCCGATTCAAAAGGAGACGGAAGATGGCGCGATCGATCTGCCGCCGTCGAGGGCTGCGAGTCGCAAGCCGGTGATGGTGCATGACACGGGCGGCGGCGGTTTTGGCATGATTCTCTTGTTCTTGATCCTGGCCGCGGCGGCGTTTGTGGCGGGATTGGCGGTGAGATTCCAAAAGGAAACCGGCAATTCCCTCCTGGATGCGGTGAAGGCCAAGAGTGAGGTTTCCGCCCCAGCCAAACCCGGGCCGGCTGCTCCTGCTCCTGCGCCTGCTCCCGCCGCTCCGGCGACCGAGTGAACCCGGCAAACGCCGCTCCCGAGTGCCCAGGTTGAATGGACTCTAGAACTACTTGGCAGAATCCGGAACGACGGATTTTTGAAACGCCAAGTCGCCAAGATCGCCAAGCCGGACTGATGGGAATTCCCGGTTTTGAGGCATGAGGTACGGTTTCAATGGCACTCATCCAGATTCCCTTGGCGCACTTGGCGTCTTGGCGTTTCAAATTCTTCCCGTTCATGCCTACTCGCTCCTCTATCGTTCCCTCGATTGTAAACGCGCTCCCGGAAGCCCCGGTGTTTGGGGTTGAGTAAGTGGGACTTGGGGCTAAGCTTCGCCTTCTTTCTCCCATGATGAAATTCATCTTCTCCCAACTTCCAAGCTTCGTCGTGGCCCTGATGGCATCGATTTCCCCTCTCGTGGCCCAGGAAAGCGTCATGGTGCTGGAAGCCTATTCCGGCAAGGTTCTCGTCGCTTCCAACGCCTCCGCCAAGCGGCCCGTGGCGAGCTTGACGAAAATTGCCACCGGTGCCGTGGCGGTCGATTGGGCCACGGCGGCAGGCGCGGATCCCGGCACACTGCAGATCACCGTGCCCCAGACGATCACCCTCGTCGGCGGACCGAATCCAATGAACCTCCAACCCGGCGACCAATTGAGCCTGCGCGATGCCCTTTACTCGGCCCTCTTGGGATCGGACAACCTCGCGGCCCTCACGATTGCCGATCACGTCGGTCGCGAACTGTTGACGCGGCGCGGAAAAGGCGGCGATCCGGTGGTGGAATTCGTGGCGGAAATGAACCGCCTCGCCAAAGCCCTCGGCATGAGCTCGACCCGCTTTGCCAACCCGCACGGGCTGGAGCGCCAGGGCACCAAGGCATTTTCCACTGCCGCCGACGTGGCGCGGCTTTCGGTTTATGCCATGCGCAGGAATGCCTTCAGTTTCATCGTCCGCCAACCGAGCCGCCAGATCAAGGTGAGCGGAGCGGGTGGAAATCGCAGCTTCACGATCCGGAATTCCAATGAACTCGTCGGCGAGCCCGGCATCCTCGGGGTGAAAACCGGCACCACCACCGCTGCCGGCCCCTGCGTTTCCGTCTGCATGGAACGCGATCCGCTGGTCCGCTTGAAGCCCGATGGCACGAAGGGAGCCACCCCGCGCCGCCTGATCGTGGTGGTGCTCAACAGCCCGGACCGCTTCAACCGCGCCCGCGGATTGATCCGCCAAGGTTGGTCGGTTTACGATCCCTGGCTCGCTGCAGGCGCACCGGTGCAGGACAAGAAACGGGAACTGATCATCGTGCCAAACCCCAGTTGAGGGTTGAATCTCCTCATAAACCCGTGATTCTGCCCCGGGTCCCACCACTCACTCCCATCCATCGCCATGTCCACCGATCCCTTGCTCGAACTGCTCCGCCGCAAAGCCCGTTTCACCCATCAGGAAATCGCCGATCTCCTCTCGATGGACAAGGACACCGTCGCCGTGAAGGTGGCGTCGTGGGAAAAGGATGGAACCATCCGCGGCTACCACGCCGTGATCGATCCCGAGGCGACGGGCGATGACTCCGTCTCCGCCTTCATCGAGGTCAAGGTCACTCCCGAACGCGGCGGTGGCTTCGACCGCCTGGCCATGCGCATCGCCCGCTTCGATCAGGTGGTTTCCTGTTATCTCGCAAGCGGCGGTTATGATCTCATGGTCGTGGTCGAAGGCAGCGACCTGCGCGAAGTGGCCCGCTTCGTTTCGGAAAAACTCAGCTCCCTCGAAGGCGTGATCTCCACCGCCACGCACTTCCGCCTCAAGACCTACAAGGAAAGCGGATTCCTCTTCGAACGCGAATCCAGCCCCGAGCGCCTCGCCGTTACGCCTTGAGTGGGGTGAGGTTCCCGTGATTGGGGAGCCGTGAAATGGTTGGTCGCAATTTGACCACTGAAGCACTGAGAACCACTGATAGAACTGAATTGTTAGAAATTTCTCAGTCGTCATCAGTTCCTTCAGTGGTTTCCTAAGCTGCCTGCATTGACGCATTCACGAATCACCAAGTTTGGAAAGGAAGAGTTGAACCACGGATGGCACAGATGGGCACGGATATTGATGAGTTTGCTTAATTCTTCTTCATCCCAAATTGATGAGTATCCCAATCCGTGAAATCCGAGTAATCTGTGGTCAAAAGAAATCAACTGACATCCAAACCACTTCGATTTCCGTGTATTCCGTGTCTTCCGTGGTTCCCCATCTTCCTCTTCAGAAGATTGGTTAGATTCGTAGGATTCGTGGTGCCCACCTCTTCCCAAAGCCCAGCTCAAGAAGCTTTGACTTCGTCCCAGGTTTTGGACCAGAGGGAGAGGGCGTCGCCGAGGTCGTCGATGGGTTCGAGTTTGGCGAAAACCTCATCTGCGGGGAAGAGGGCTTCGTTGCCGCGGAAGTCTTCCGAGAGGAGGGGATAGGCTCCGGAGTTGGGGGCGCGGAAGGTGATGGTTTCCATGTTCTTCGCGGCATTGGCAGGCTCGGTGACGAAGTTGATGAATCGATGCGCAAGGTCCACGGACTTCGCATCTTTCGGGATGCAGAGATCATCGCAGGAAATGGCGGTGCCCTCGACGGGGATTTTCACGACGATGTCCTCGTTCTCATCTGCGACCTGAAGAAGATCGCCGGCATAACCTTGCACGAGGTGAAACTCGCCGGAAGCGATGCCGCTCTTGTATTGCTCGTTATCGAACTTCGCGATGTTCTTCTTCCAGCGCCTCACGATGTCGCGGGCTTGGGCGAGTTGGGCGGCGTCCTTGGAGTTGATGGAGAATCCGAGCGTGCACAGTGCGGCGCCGAGCACTTCGCGCATGTCATCCAGCAAGGTGATGCGTCCCTTCAAATCCTCGCGATCGAGCATCTTGTAGGAAGCCTCTGCGTTCGGCACTTTTTCGCCAAGCCAGGCCAGGCAGGTGGGAGCCATCATGTAGGGCACGGAGTGGATCATCTTGGGATCCAGCGCACTGCGCAGATAGGTGGTGTCCACGTGTTTGAGATTGGGCAGCTTGGCATGATCGAGGGCGAGCAACTTGTTTTCCCGGATCAGGGTTTTGACCATGTAGGAAGATGGCGTGAGGATGTCATAGCCCGTCGCTCCGGCGCTGAGCTTGGCATACATCGCCTCGTTCGAGTCGAAGGTGTCGATCTGGACTTTGCACGAATGCTGTTTCTCAAAAGCTGCGGCGAGATCCGGGGCGAGATAGTCCGCCCAGGTGTAGATGCGGAGAACGGTCGAGTTGCCCTTGCTGCATCCGGTGAGGGCGCTGGCGGCGGTGGCAGCGAGAGCGGCCGACGTGGTGGTGAGGAATTGGCGGCGTTGCATGGGATAGGAGTCCCTCTGAAAACCACGAATCGGGCCATTTGCCCAATCAATTTTCATCCCCCCGGGCAAGTCATGGGCGAGGCTTTGGGGGCCAAGCGGCGTTTTTTGAACCACTGAAGCACTGAGAACCACTGGGGGAACTGGGAAGAGGGCGGCAATTCCGGGTTTCTTGATGGGTGAGGGGAATTCAGCGGTGCAGAAAGTCGGGGGATGTGATTTGGTCCCGATCCCACAGCGGATGGGGCAGGGGTCTGGTGTTGAGCAGGGGAATTCGGGATCGCGGCTCGGCTCCCCGGCGCGAATCGGAAGAATGTGAAACACCACCATCCGTCGCTGAAGTTATGGAGGTCAAGAAGACGCCAAGTGCGCCAAGGAAAGTCGGGAGGAGTGATCCCAATGTCAGTTACTCAGTGGGAGGAGTGCTTAAATACTATACTCCAAACGGTTCCCGTATTGTTTGACGCTGACCTCCAACCCGAAAGCATTGGAAATGAAATAAACGCTCACAAGAAAGGATTTTAAAATCTTCGTTATCATCGCTTTGGTCGTAAGGTGAATTCTGATATGCTGATAGAAAAATCCGGGGCCGGGATGAGATGGGTGAGGGACCGGTTTGATTTGAAGAAAGACTGTCAATCTAACGAACTCACTTCTCTCACTTGGCGGGTTATTCTGACGTGCCTACAAAGGGACTAGGCTTTTTTCATCAGGTGCTCTGGGTATAAGAGTGTGGGCGAGACGCGCGCACTCCTTGAGGCGACAATAAGGTCGCCACTTCTCATGGAGTGAAATAAAAAAGTGCCGCCGGGGTCCGGCGGCACCCTTGAAGTGAAGCAGTCTTATTCGCCGGCAGTCGGAGCGGGTTATTGCGGAAACAGGAAGGTGATGCCGAGGCGCAGCCCCCACTCGGGTCCGCCATCGGGCGTTTCGAGGTAGTAGCGCGCGCCGGCGAATAGCTGCACCGGTTGATCGCCGATTTTGAGGAGCTGGCTGACGATGAAATTGACTGGCACGTTCCACTGCTCGTTCGACCAATCATAGGTGGTTTCCGAATTGATCGTGAACGTGGTTTTGGTGGGTGTGATGTAGGAGACGAAGGGCTGGAGGAACGTGGCGTTCACCTCATCTCGGCCATCGTCGCCGGCGAAGCTCCAGAGGTGATTGGCAAGGGCGCCGTAGGTCCATGGACCGTCTTGTTTGAGCACCACCGCCGTGGGTCCGGCTCCCCATTTTTCGGAACCTAACAGTGAATCGGTGGCGGTGGGAACGAGAAACGCGGGACCGATGCCCCAGATGGGATCGCTGGACTTCGGAGAGAAGAAAAA
>JALOTR010000224.1 GCA_025457805.1 Akkermansiaceae bacterium
TGGCGGGGCCGAGTTCGAGCGGCTCGCAGCCGCCGGAGTCCGGCTTGGTTTCGATAGTGGCCGCGGAGCCGACCGCGAACTCATCGCTGGCGGAGGAGCCCGCTTGGCCGAAGGAGATGGCGGAGCCGTTCATCACCCACCTGACCACCTTCTCGAGGTTGCGGCCGATGGTCATGGACTTCATCGTCAGCGCGCCGCTGGTGGTCATGGTGAGCGAGCCGTTTGCAATCTCAAGATTGGAAGGACCGCTCGCTACCGCGCTGTTCACGACCACGTTGTAGCCGTCGATGAGGGCGTTGTTCGGAGAGACCGGCAGGACATTCGGATTCCAGTTGGTGGCGGTGGTCCAGAGGCTGTTGCCGGCGCCATTGTCGAATGTCACGGAGCCCGGCGGTACCGAGGGTGCGGAAATCGAGAAGGTGAAGCCCGCAATCCCCGCGCCGGTGGTGGCTCCGATGCCCGGAATCTCGCGGAAGGTCAGCGCCTGGCTGTTGGCGAGAGGAATTTCGGCGAGGGTGCGGGCTCCCGTGGCACCGCTTAGATTGGGGAAATCGCTGTCGATGGTTCCGTTGGAGACACGGATGTCTCCGCCGCCGCCTTCGACATAGGACCAGCTCTTTAGAGCCAGCGTCAGACCGGGCGGCGCGCTCAAGGTCCAGGTGAGGGTTTCCGGAGTGGAGTTCGTGTCACCGGTGCCATAGTTCAAACCATCGATCCGGTTCGAATTCTCGCCCTGGCTGCCAATGCCGCCGCCGCCCAACTCGGTGATGGTCAGGGCTGCTCCGCCGGTCTGGCTGCCTGTGAGGGTGAAGCTTTGTCCGAAGAGGGCCGGGTTGACCACCGATCCGACATTGGGATTGTCCCATTCCGCGACGGTCGCGGAAAATGTGCTGTTGGCGCTGGTGGTCGAAGCGTCCAGGGAGACCACCCCGCTGCCATTGATCGAGAACCCGAGCGTGATGGTCGTGGTCGCACCGCCGGCTCCAATGAACGGCGGCGTGGGTCCGATGCCCGTGCCGCTGTTGGCAAAACTCACCACCGTGTCCGTGGCGACCGGGGGGGAGCCGAGAATCTCGAAGGTGAGGCCGCCCAGTCCCGTCCCGTTGCTCGAAGTGGGTGTTTCCCCGAAGCTCAAGGTGCCGCCATCGGCCAACGCCAACGGACTGTTCACTAGGTCAAAAGCGCTACTTCCGGATGCCGCCACATTGGCGAAATCCTGGGTGTTCGTGCCATCCGAGAACCGCATGTCGGCACCCGCGCCGCCGACCCCTGACCAGCTCTTGAAGCGCAGGCTCATGCCGACTGGCGCTGTCAGTTCGACGAGGAGCGTTTCGTAGCCACCCAGATTGCGGCCGTCCACGCGGTTGGAATCCTGGCCTTCCATGCCGAGACCCCCGCCGTTGAGAGTGGTGATGCTCAGGCGAGGGGTCTCGCTTTCCTCCCGCACGGGCACGATCTTCAGGCTGAAGGTCGTGTTGAAAAACCCGCTGTTAGAGGAGGTTCCCGCCGTGCCGCCGGTTCGGTCGAACTGGTTGACCAGATTGACGAAGGTGGTGTTGGTATTGGTGGTCGAGGCATCCAGCGAAACCGCGCCCGTGCCGTCGATGGTGTAGGTGAGCGTGATGGTGTCGTTGCCGAGCGGATTGGCCGCCGTGCGGAAGGTTCCGCTGTCTACGGGACCGATATTGGCAAAGCTGGCGGTGATGTCCCCGTGGGCGGAAAGGGCTGTGAGCGCGAGGATGAGGAGGATGGGTTTGTTGCTCATGAAGTGGGTTTGCCGAAGTGATCAGACTTCTTTAGACGATGATAGTATGCCGCACGGTGGATATTTGTCATGGTCCTCAAAGTGAGGACATCGAGCACCTGTCCGGGCATCGGGGCATGTCCTCGTTTTGAGGACTACCCGATTTCTGAAAAATGGCGAATAGTCCAACCCGGCAAAGGTTTGGGAACGCGTCGTAAGGCAAGATCCCGCAGCACCCTTGTATCGCTTTCTGGAGCATGACGCCCAATTTTCTCAATGAAAACCACCCACGCCGCCATTTTTGTGAGCTTTCTCGTCACGGTATCTATGAATGCGGAGACGAAAGTCGATCCGTTGATTCCTTACGCTGGAGAAAGCGTGAAAGGTGTCGATACCACGACCCTGAAGGGCAAGGTCATGGCCGGCTATCAGGGATGGTTCAATACTCCGAATGATGGTGCCGGCCTCGGTTGGACCCACTGGGCGCGCAGTGGATCGAAACCATTCGCACCGGGAAATGTCACCGTGGATCTCTGGCCGGACATGTCGGAGGCGACGGCTTCGGAACGCTTTCCAACCGGATTCAAACACGCGGATGGAGAAACAGCCTTCGTCTTCAGTTCGCACAATCGCATTACGGTGCTGCGTCACTTCAATTGGATGCGCGACTACGGCATCGATGGTGCCTTCGTGCAACGGTTTGCCAACGGTGTGAAAAAAGAAGCCACGCGGCATCACAAGGACGTTGTTCTCTCGAACTGCCGGGAAGGAGCCAATCGTGGCGGCCGCACTTACGCGGTGATGTATGACCTGAGCGGACTCGGAGCCGGCGGAACCACCTTGGTTTCAGAAGATTGGAAAATGCTGAGGAACAAGATGAACATGGGTCGTGATCCCGCCTATCTGCATCATGAAGGCAAGCCACTGGTCGCGATCTGGGGAATCGGCTTCAACGACGGCCGCAAATACACGCTCAAGGAATGCCGCGCTCTGGTCGATTTTTTCAAGACCGATGGCTGTGCGGTAATGCTCGGCGTGCCCACCGGGTGGAGAGACCAGGTTCGTGATTCCACCACTGATCCGGCGCTCCATGACTTGTTGAAACTTGCTGATGTCATCAGCCCATGGACTCCCGGCCGCTACTCCAATCCTGCGAGTGCCAGCGCCCATGCCGCCAAGTATTACATACCCGACATTCAGTGGTGCCGGGAACAATCGATCGATTTCCTGCCAGTGGTATTCCCGGGATTCAGTTGGCATAACTTGAAGCCGCACGACCCTTTGGACAAGATCCCGAGGCTCAAGGGCCAGTTCTTGTGGTCCCAGTTCGCCGGAGCAAAGAAGGCGGGTGCCTCGATGATCTATGTCGCGATGTTTGACGAGGTCGATGAAGGAACCGCCATCTTCAAGTGCACTAACAACCCGCCGGTGGGGCCAAGCCCGTTTCTCACCTACGAGGGCCTCCCAAGCGATCATTATCTTTGGCTCACCGGGGAAGGTGGTCGCCTTCTCCGCGGTGAGAGAGCCATGCAGGCCTCCCTGCCGATTCGCCCGGAATCGGCGGAAAACGAGTGAGCCTTTCGCTCAGGACAGATACTTGATGATCGCCTCCACCTTGCTGCGGACGTGGAGTTTGAAACAAATGCGTTTCACATAGGTCCGGACGGTGGGCACAGTCAGTCCCAGTTGATCTGCCACTTCCTTGTGGATGTATCCGGCGGCCAATAACTTGAGGACCTCTGCTTCCCGCGGGGAAAGCGTTTCCCGTTCGTCCTGGGTCTCTCGTTCTTCACGGAAATACATCGCCATCTTGCGCGCAATGGGACCGGAAAATGGCGATTCACCGGCGAACACGTCGCGGATTGCGGCAATGATGTCATTCGGATTGCTGGTCTTGAGCAAATAACCGCTCGCACCCTCTTTGAGGGCCCGGAAAATGTTATCATCCTCCTCGTAGGCCGTGAGCATCACCACCTCGAGTTCCGGCAGGTGTTTCTTCAACTCGCGGATGCAGTCAATCCCGGATTTTCCAGGAAGGTTGATGTCCATCAGGACAACGTCCGGATGCATGGAGGGGACCTTTTTCTCCGCTTCCTCGGCAGAAGAAACCGCTCCGAGGAAGGTGATGTCCTCCGCCGCCTTGAGGATCTTGGCGAGGTGCCTCTGAAGTTCGGGATCATCCTCGACGATGACGACGCTCTTTTTCTTGGGGACCATTGGTTTCAGGGTTTCAAATTCAGGCCGCCGGCGCCCGTAACAGGATCCTCAGGCCGCCTGCCGCGAGGTGCTCGAACCTACAGGTGCCGCCGATGGATTTCATGCGGCTCTGGATGCTCTCCAAGCCGTGGCCGGTGCTGCGGGATGTTTCGGAGATGCCAATTCCATTGTCGGTAATGGTAACCATGAGGAAATTGTTTTCCAGTTCGATCTTCATGTCGAGTTCGGTGGCCTGGGAATGCTTGAGCACGTTGTTCACGCTTTCCTTCACGGCAAGGCTCATGTTGTGCCTGAATTCATAGCTGATAGGCTGGTTTTTCGTGATGAACACCGCATCCACCCGGCACCGGATCTTCTTCAGTCGGCACAGCTCCTGCACCAGTCGGTAAAGGAAATCGACCAGCGACTCGAGGTCGTCGTTGTTCGGGCTGAGCATCCAGACCGTCTCGGAGAGCGCACCGATCAGGTCGCGTGACATCGAGGTGATCTGGCCGAAGGCCTCGCGGGCCTCCTCATTGCGGATGGTGTTGTCCGCGTGGGAGGCGACCAGCGAGATGTGCGAAACGCGGGTGCCGATGTCGTCATGCAGATCCAGCGCGATGCGCCGCCGCTCATCGGAAATCATCCGCTCCTGCTCGAGGTGGCGGCGGATTCGCCGCCGGATCAGGTAACGTCCGATCAAGATCGACACGAGCGCCAGGATCGTGGTGGTGGTTCCCCAGAACCACAGACTCTTCCAGAACACCACCGGCACGAAGATCGGGATAACTGAGTTGGATGGCAGGGTTTCTCCAGTCAGTGAGAGATCCTCAACCACGAAGCGGTATTTTCCGGGAGGCAGCCGCTCATAGGTGGCCGTGAAGTCACCACCAAGCGCCGTGCAGTAGGTTTCCTCCCAGCTGATTTTCAAAGTCTGTCCGGCCGAAATCCACGGCGGAAGGGGGGTGCGGGTGGTCCAGTCCGCATGCGCGCCGATGTCGTCATCCACGATCACCAGCACCGGCGAACTGTCCTGTGAATCTCCGGAATGGCTGGTGGATGCCATCGACGGATGGGTGCCTGATTTGGCCCAGACAGCCTTTTTCCCATCCGGCAGGTGTCCGCTTGAAATAAGAATCCCTGGCCCGTCATCCGATCCCGACTCGGTAGAGATGCTCAGATGCTTGATCGCATAGGTCCCGACCAGCGAGGCCGGGCCGGCGGTGGACATCGTGAATATCACGGAGGCCGCGCCGGGCGGCACAGTGACCCTTTCCACCCGTGGGCTGAAAACCGAGTCCTCGACCGAGCGGTTCCAAACCGGGCTGCGGCCGCTTGCGGGGAACGAATCCACGTGGATCGGATCCCCCTTTGCGTTGGTGAAAATCACCCGGACGAACATGGTGTCCGTCCGCTGGTTCCAATCCTCGTCGAGTCCTTCCAACTTGTAGCGCACACACAGGGGTTTGGGCTTGACGAGGAAGCGCAGGGTGTCGGTTCCAGCCGGCACAGTAAGGGAGGATTCGCGGCGGGATGTCTTTTCGCTACCGACGAAAACCTCTACCGACGTGGCTTCCGGTGCCGCCTGTAGCCTGTGCAGCAAGATCAAAATTGCCGAAAACAGCAGAATTGGGCGGGTCGTAATCAAATCTGAAATCGAACTTATCAGGGGAAATTCGTGATTCAAGCACGGCATGCCAAGCTCCGCTGCCCATCCGCGCGTCCGAACAAGTCCA
>JALOTR010000225.1 GCA_025457805.1 Akkermansiaceae bacterium
GTGCATGACGCAGACGTACTGCTTCCCGCTCTTGAGAAGGTGGTGAACGGACTTCGTTGCGTCGCCGAGGCCCGTCACGAGGACACCAGTAACCATAGGGTCGAGCGTGCCTGAGTGCCCCGCTTTGTCGATGCCGAGGATATCGAAAAAATGGGTGGGAAAAACGGCGGTCGTGCCTTCGCCCACGCCGATGATGCCGATTTCCTGGCTTCGCACCAACTCCACCTTCAGGGAGGGCAGCATGCGGCGCAGGGTGAGCGCGGCAATCAAGCCGGCGCTGCCGCCACCAAGAACCAAAACCGACTTGATCGAATCATCCATTCCCAACCTACTCATCACCTGCATGGCAGGAAAACCGTGCGGGCGGGTCAAGGGGAAATCTGAGTCCGGCGAAGGTTTCGTCAGGGCTGCTTGCGATGGGCTGCGGCGGCGAGCCAGTGCGCCTTGAGGGCCTCCGCGCGGGCAAGGGCGGCGGCGCTGGTTTCACCGAGGAAATTCGCATGGCCCATCTTGCGGCGCAGCGAGGCGTGGCGTTTGCCGTAGAGATGCAGCGATGCTTCGCGATCCTCGAACAAGGGCGTCCAATCCGGCGGCGTGGTCTCTTCCGGCCACAGGTCGCCTAACAGATTGAGCATCACCACCGGCGAGAGCAAGCGCGGCGACCCCGCAGGGAGTCCGATCACGGCGCGGAGTTGCTGCTCGAACTGCGAAGTCGCGCAGGCATCCAGCGTGTGATGGCCGGAATTGTGCGGACGCGGGGCGATTTCATTGACGAGCAAGGAACCATCCGCCGTCAGGAAAAATTCCACGCCCAACAAACCGCGGTAATCGAGCGCCTCGATGATTTTCCGAACGATCGCCGCCGCGTGGTCCGCCACTTCCTGCGGGATCCGGGCGGGAACGATGGACACATCGAGGATATGACTGCGGTGACGGTTTTCCGCAGGATCGTAGGTGACGATTTCCCCATCCGCGCCGCGTGCGGCCATCACGGAGATTTCCTTTTCAAAAGGCACCCAACCTTCCAACACGCCGCGTGGAGAGTTGAAGGTTTTCCAAATCTCCACGGCATCCTCATGGCCCTGCAACTTGATCTGACCACTGCCATCGTAGCCGAAGTCCGCCGTCTTGAGCACGCCGGGTCCGCCGAGTTCGGCCATCGCGGCGGCAAGCTCGTCCGGATTGGAAACCACTTGGAACCACGCGCAGGGAATGCCGTTTTCTCTCAGGAAGGTTTTCTCGCGTTCGCGGTTCTGGCAGATCGCCACGGCGGCGGGCGATGGATGGAGCGGCAATCGCTCGGCCACGGCCTCCAGCGTCGAGCGCGGGATGTTTTCAAATTCCACGGTCGCCACGGTGGCCACCGCGCAGAAATGATCCAGTGCCTTGGGATCGCTGAAGGGCAGGTCGATCACCTCGTCCGCCACCTCCACGGCAGGAGCTTCCAAGCCACCGGTCCAAATGGCTGTGTGGATGCCCATCCGACGTGCGGCCAGGGCGATCATTCGGCCCAACTGGCCACCGCCGATGACGCCGACGACGCAGTGGGGCGGGTGGATGGGGACGGAAACGGAAGGGGAAACAGGAAATTCAGACATGGAATCAAGCGAGATCAGGAAGCACCGCCGACTTCACCGTGGCGGATTGTTGGGCGCGGAAAGCCGCGAGTTTTTCCGCCAGGGCGGGGGATTCGTTGGCAAGCATGGCCACGGCGAAGAGTGCCGCATTCACCGCGCCCGCCTTGCCGATCGCAAAGGTGGCGGTCGGAATTCCGGCGGGCATCTGGACAATCGAAAGCAGTGAATCCACCCCCTGCAGCGCCTTGGATTCCACCGGAATGCCCAGCACTGGAAGGTCCGTGATTGCGGCCGTCATCCCCGGCAGGTGGGCGGCTCCGCCGGCACCGGCGATGATGCACTTGAGCCCGCGGCCGCGTGCTTCGCTGGCGTAGGAAACCAGCTTGTCCGGCGTGCGATGCGCGCTCACGACCTCCGCCTCCCAGCTCACGCCAAAGTCCCGCAAGGTGCGGGCGGCATGCTCCATCGTCGGCCAATCCGACGTGCTGCCCATGATGATTCCGACCAATGGTGCCTCGTTCATGCGCGGAGCCTGTACGCCCGACCGGGCATCGTCAACACGCGCCATCGACGCATTCGCCCTGCCTTCCTGCCGGGCAATTGAGGGATTCAGGAAATCTTCAGCTCCGCCCCAGCGCCGTGGCGATCCCCGCCCATTCCGCAGCTTCCCGTTCCAGCGAGTTCCGTTTCGCAAACTCCGCCAAGGCCCTTGCCCGCGCGATCGGTTCCAGGTTGCAGGACCACCACAACTTCGGATCACACTCGCAGCAAAAGACCATCGAGGCGCGGTCGCTTTCCTCCAGGCTGTTCGAGCCGTTCATGCAACACTCATAAGCCGTGCAGTGTTTGATGCCGAACATGTGTCCGGTTTCATGGATCGCCACCTGCAGCACCCGCCGGAGAAAACGGGTGCGCTCTTTTTCCGGGTCCCCGAAGCGGCTTGTGGACCAGACGCCCACCCTTTGCTTCAGCGATGCCACGCCAAACACGAAATTCCATCCATCGCCCGGCCATAGGTCGGAGGCCGTGATCGCCAGCACCGCCACCGCATCCTTTGGCCGATTGGGAATCAGCAGACGGTCGAGCAGGAAGGGAGTGTGGAGTTGCTCGGCGATCGCACCTGCCGGATAGCGTCGCGCATTCTCCGGAATCCTCTCCGTGCCGATCGTTGCAAGTCGTATGACCTTGAGACCAAAGTGCAGTTCCATGAACTCTCTCAGGATGGCCAGCACCTCTTCTTCTGCCTTCGTGAATCCGCCAATCGGCTGGAGATAGAGCCTCGTTCGCTCGGCCGTCCGGGTATTCGGCGAGGACGCAAGGTATTGTGCGAAGGTCTGCCCGGGTTCCTTCTTCTGGTCCAGCCAATCTCCGAACTGCGGCTCCTTCTTCTTTGCAAACAAAGGCCGGATCTTCTCTGCCGCATTGCGGTAGTTCTGCAAACGCCCTGCATCGGACTTGCTGGATTCCTCTGCTCCTAACAGGCCTGCCGACATGCAATACCCACCGCCTAACAAACCCATTCGCAAAAAGCGGCGTCTTCCATTCATGACATCGTGCTTTAAAGCATCGATCCACTGCACGCAAGAAAGGACTGCCAATCCTGATGTCCTCTCAGCTCGAAACCCATCCATCAGCCACCCCGGCCCTCGATTACAAAATATCTTCTCGTCATGCACATGTCCTCCAGCCACTTCTTGGGCGGAAGCCCCGGATTCGGCATTGAGCCCGGCCTTCCGTTAGAAAACCCGTCTGCCCCATCATGTCCGCTTCGCCTGTGAGTGAAAAGATTGGCCGTTACCGCTGGCGCATCTGCGCTGTCCTGTTCCTGGCCACCACCATCAACTACATCGACCGCAACGTCTTCTCGTTCACGATGTTGGATACCACCTTCCAGCACCAGATGCTGGGAAAACCTCTGGACCAGCCGCTCACCGCTGCGGACATGGCCGTGTTCCGGGAGAAGATGAGTTTCCTGGATGCGATCTTCAAATACTGCTACGCCTTCGGCTTCCTGCTGGCCGGGTACATGATTGACCGCATTGGCGTGCGCCGGGGTTACACGGTGAGCATCGGCGGATGGAGCCTCGCGGCGGTGCTTCATGGATTGGTGAGCTCCGTGCCCGGCATGGCCTGGGCGCGCGGCCTGCTCGGCGTGGGTGAGGCGGGAAATTTCCCTGCCGCCATCAAGACCGTCTCCGAGTGGTTCCCGCGCAAAGAGCGCAGCTTCGCCACCGGCATCTTCAACGCCGGCGCCAATGTGGGCATCATCGTCACTGCCCTCTGCGTGCCATTCATCATCGCCCACTGGGGTTGGCGGGCGAGTTTCATCGCCACCGGTGCCATCGGCGTGTTCGTGCTTTTCTGGTGGCTCGCGGTTTACCGTGCGCCCGAGCAACATCCCAAACTCTCGCCCGAGGAACTTGCTTACATCCGCCAGGACGGACCGCCGGAAGCGGCAAAAGTCGTGAAATGGCGTGAACTCGTCAAATACCGCGCCACCTGGGCATTCGCCATTCCCAAGTTCATGACCGATGCCATCTGGTGGTTCTATCTCACCTGGTTGCCCTACTTCTTCAACAGCAACCCGGAATTCACCACCAAGCTCGATCTCAAACAGGTCGGCATTCCCTTCCTTGTCATCTATCTGATATCCGATGGTGGCAGCATCTTCTTCGGTTGGCTTGCTACCCGCTTCATCGGCATGGGTTGGAGCGTCAACCGTGCCCGCAAGACCACCATGCTCATCTGCGCCCTCTGCGTGGTGCCCATCGTCTTCGCATCCATGACCAGCAACATCACGCTGGCCATCGCCCTCATCGCCCTCGCCACCGCCGCCCACCAGGGTTGGAGTGCCAATCTCTTCACCACCGTTTCCGATCAATTCCCGCGCCGCGCCGTCGGCAGCGTCGTCGGCATTGGCGGCCTGATGGGAGGACTCGGCGGCGCCTTGCTCGCGGCCAAAGTCGGCTTCATCATCAATACCGGCGGATATGTGCCGCTCTTCGCCATCGCCGCCTCCGCCTACCTGCTGGCCCTGCTCGTCATGCAAATCCTCTCGCCGAAATTGGAAACCGTCCACCTTCCGGATTGATTTCTCCTGACATTCTCAAAAGTTAGAGGGGAACCTTGGATTACACGGAATACACGGATTTGGAGAGGGGGATGAAGAAATGATTATCCCTGATAGGTTGGGTGTCGTTCACGCAAATTTCATCATTTCGATTCCAAAGACCGCTCAGGTCCATCAATAGGTAAGGATAACCTTCCCACCCGGCCAAACGGGTAATAGATCAACGTCGCCTTGCCATGGATTTCGGAAGCAGGAACACATCCCCAGTAACGACTGTCATAACTGTTCCCTGTGTTGTCACCGAGCACGAAGTATTCATTCGGGCCGATGAGAAAATCCGCTCCCTCACGACGGACGCTTGAGGGCAATCCTTCAGGTTCGACATAACGGATGGACAACGGAATCCCATCAGCCTCGCCCAAGGGCCTGCCATCTGCGAAAACCCGCCCATCCGCAAAACGAATCCGCTCGCCGGGAAGTCCCACCAGGCGTTTGACGAAATAGGTGTTCTCATCCGTCATTCCGGGAGTTTTGCGGAGCGCTGGAATGCGGGAGACATAAAAGACGATCAAGTCGCCTCGCTCCGGCTTCGAGAAGCGATAGCTCAATCGATCCACGATCACATGATCCGGGGTTTTGGCGGATCGGCTTCCAAGCAAAGTGGGCTCCATGGACCCGGCTGGAATGCGGAACGCATGGATCACCAGTGACGTTGGAGATGGCAGAAACCCAAGCGCCAACACGCAAGCCGCAAACAGCAGCCACCCGCGCCAAGTCATGCGTCCCGGCCGGAAACTGTCCACCAACATCCCGACCTGGCCAAGGATCGACACCACGCAGACAACTCCCGCCACAACGATGGGAATCATGCTCTGTCCAAGGCAGCTTGCCGCCACCAGCGAGGCCGCCTGAAGTCCGCAAAACCAAGCTGCCGCCCTCCCATGAAGTCCGGCACGGAAAAGGCCGAAACCAGGAACCAACAAACTCAGCAAGACACCCGGCCAGCGAAGTTGCTTCAGCGGAGCAGGG
>JALOTR010000226.1 GCA_025457805.1 Akkermansiaceae bacterium
AAGTAACACGGCAAGGATTTCATCCCCAAGAGCTTTGGGATCCAATCGTGCGAAACGATAGGCTTTCTGGCCGCTTTCCATCAATGAGAAATCCAGCAGATGTTCAGTAGTGGATGCCAACCTGCGAGATTCAATCAACAATCGCCGATGATACGCAGCAATCGTTTCCGGGGCACTTGCAGCCCCAGACGCGAGATTTTCGGCGAGCAATTGCATGGATGCCACCGGCGTGCGCAACTCATGCGAGACCGTGGAAAGAAAATCATCCTTCTGGCGGGCAAGTTCCTGTTGCAAGCGGACGGCGCTTTGTTGACGCCACCATCCCATCGAAACCATCACTCCTGCCAAAAGTCCCACACTTCCAAGCAATGCGATCCGCAGCCGGGTCGCCCGCTCCGCGGTGCTGGGATCGCCCAACGCAACCACACGCAAGTTACCTACAACCAACTCAGCTGAAGCCTTGGGCCATGTTGCGGAACCTTCAGGCCCTGCGAGAAGATCCCGATCCGAAGCCTTCAGAGCGAGAAACATCCCTTTTTCCTGAGGCAGGTTTTCCCACTCTTGGCGGATCGTCCGAATCACTCCATTCAAGGGAACAATGCGAATCAAATGGGATTCCCGCTCCTTTCGAACTGCCACCAGCCATGTCTCATCAAGCAAATCCCTGACAACAAAACCGGCAACCGGAAGCGGGCCATCTAACAGTTTTTCGAGAGTGCGGGCAACCTGTTCCAGTTTTTCCCAACGCTCTCTCCATTCACCGGCACGAGTTTCCTTCAGACTCCTTCTTTCCATTTCCCCATCGGTAGCTTCTAACAACTCAGGAGAAATCACAGAAGGAAACGCAAAGGCAAGCTCGCGCACTTTCTTCGCAGCCTGCAGCGCAACTCCGTCATCCGGAGCCTGCTGCAAAAGACGAAACGCAGCCTTGGGGCCGAGCGGGATCCCACCGGGGGAAACTGCGCCAGGATCCTGATCCATCACATCCTGGAATCTCCCCTCGGTAAATGCCAGCGAGGCGGCAGTCTCTTCCTGAGGGAGCGGAGACTGGCGGAACCAAGCACGCCCTTTCACACGGCCATCCGCCTCCACTCGGACTTCCGTCCAAGCCCAATCCGCCATCTCTTTTTCGAGTATCCTTCCGGCCGAACTTGCGGCTGAGTCTGCATACCATGCCAAACTGCGCGCCTGTTCACCTGTGCCGAGAGCCCGCTCCCGCCAGAGCCCGAATGCGCCAATTCCCAACAAAACCAGCAATGGCAAAACAAAAGCCGCCAAGGGCCAGACACGCGGGTCTGTGTTTGTTGCTTTAGTCACGCGTGAAGTCATCGCTTGCGGGGCCGATCAGAAGGACGGCACCCTATCAGTTCCATTCGTCAACACAACGACGGATCGGCCGAGAGCTTTCTGGCGCCATGTTTCAAGATCCGGCCTCGGAATGGAATAGCAGCGCTGGCGACAGGAGCGGGTTCATTCTGAACCCTGTTTCCAGCGGACATGTTGTCCGCCGAATAGAGCCCGGCGGACAACATGTCCGCCAGAAACAGTTGTCACCATGACGACGCTCCTCAGTTTTCAAAAATGGATGATGCCGCGTTGGAGGGCGAGGGTGACGGCTTCGGTGCGGTCGCGGGCGGGGAGCTTGGCGAGGATGTTCTTGAGGTGGGCCTTGACGGTGTGCTCGGTGATGTTGAGCACGGCAGCGATTTCCTTGTTGGAACCGCCACGGGCGAGTTCGCGCAGGACTTGGACTTCGCGCGGGCTGAGTTCTTCGCGCAGGGAGCGGTTGGCGAGGCTGCGGGCTACCTCTGCGGGGATCCATTTTTCGCCGCGCATGACGGCGTGGATGGCGGGGATGAGTTGCTCGCCGGGGGAGCTTTTGAGGATGTAGCCGGCAGCTCCGGACTGGAGTGCGCGGTAAACGTCATCATCGCCATCACTGGTGCTCAGGATGAGAATGCGTGCTGCGGGGAATGCGGCGCGGATTTCCGCAGTGGCTTGGCTGCCGGATTTTTTGGGCATGAGGAGGTCCATGACGACGACGTCGGGCCGCAGCGTGCGGTATTGGAGCACGGCTTCCTCGCCATCGGCTGCGTGGCCGACCACGCTGAGACCGGGCTCGGTGGTGATGAGGGCGGCGAGGCCCATGCGGACGACCGAGTGGTCATCGGCAAGCAGGATGCGCACGTTGGCAGGCGGGGTCATGGTTTCAAGAGGGAGTGGGTGATTGGAGCGGGAGTTTGGCCTCGATGAGGGTGCCTTGTCCGGGTTGGCTTTGGATGGTGAGGATGCCGCCGATGCGTTGGGCGCGCTCGCCCATGCCGGTGAGGCCGAAGTGGCCTTGTTCGGGGCCGTGGGCGAGCTCGGTCAGGAATCCCTTGCCGCTGTCCTGAACGCTGAGGCTGAGGAGGTTTTCGGAAACAGACAGATGAATCCGGATGTGGGCGCTTGCGGAGTGTTTGAGGGCATTGGTAAGGGCTTCCTGGCCGATGCGCAGAAGGTTTTCTTCCTGAAGTTCCGACAATGGCGGGAGGTCCCCGGTCTGGCGGACGTCCACCTCGACGCCGGTGCCTTCGGTGAGCCGCTCGGCGGATTGGCGGAGGGCTTCGACAAGGCTGAAATCCTCCTGGCTGCGCGAGCGGAGATTCCACACCGAGCTGCGGAGGTCGGCATGCGTCTGGCGCATGAGAGTGCGGGCGAGTTCAAGGTGGTGCATCGATTGCTCGGGCGAGCGTTCGCGCAGGCGCGAGGCGGTATCGAGCTGGAGGGCTACGCCGGTGAGGCCTTGCTGGAGGCCATCGTGCAGTTCCTGGGCAAGGCGGGTGCGTTCGCCGATGACGGCTTTGAAGCGGACCTCGGATTCCTTGCGGGCGCTGATTTCGAGGTTGAGTTCCTCGGTGCGTTCATCGACGCGGAGGGAGAGTTGTTTCTTCGCCTGCTCGAGCTCGGCAGTGAGTTTTTCCCGTTCGAGAATCTCGGCGCGGAGGCGGCGGTTTTTGCGGGATGACGAGAAAATCCACAGTCCGGAAAATGTCATCGCGGCGAGGGTGGATGCCAGTGCGAGACCCATGCGGCGGCGGTTGAACCAAGGTGGTGGGCGGAGGATGGAAACGGCGTCCGCTCCGGCGAGATGCATGCGGAAGGCATCGACCCGGCCCACGCGATTCGCCTCGGCAAGGCAAAGTCCGGTGAGGGAAATCCGGCTGCCGGGTTCGAAGGGAAGCTTGTCTTTTTCGGAACCGACGTCCGCGAAGTCTGCCTTGAAGGTGCGGCCGTCCTGCTGGAGCGTCATGATGATTTCGCGGCCCTTGCTGGAACCATCGGCGGGTGGGCGGCTGCTGATTTCCTTGAGGTCCGCTTCCAGACCGATGAGGCAGGCATGGTATTTTCCGAGGAGAATCATGTCCATGGTGGGGTGCTGGATGGCGGGCAGGCCTTTCGGTTGATCCAATCCCGTGACCACCGAGTCCTGGAGGACGGGCAGGAAATTTTCCAACTCCTCGAAACCGACGGCTTCCACGGGATCTCCCGGCGAGAAACCGGCGAGATCCCCTCCTTTGATGATAAGGCCGCCGGTATCGTCCTCGATGGCGAGGCTTTCTTCGCCGAGGCGGGCGACGACCACGCCGCGGACGCGGGTGCGCTGGCCGGGTGCGAGATCGCGACGGTATTGGCCGACGCCGGAGAGGGGGATGAGTGCCTGTTGATAGGGATCGATTTCCTCGGCTTGCTCGATGTGGACCTCGTCCGATGAGGAGATGAATAGCCGCACCATGGCCAGCCCGCGGCGGTGGAGTTGATAGTCTGCGGCGAGCACGCCGCGGAGTCGGGCCATGGAGCCGATCCATGACAGCGGCAGGGGGGCATCGGACAGGGCTGGGGTGACGCTGACTTCGAAACGCTGGCCGCCGGAAGCGATGATGAGTCCCCATTGACCGGGAGCCTTGGCGAAGACGCGGCGGATGCGGCCACCCACTTCCACACGCAGGCCGTCATCGATGCCGCTGGCGAAGCGCTCCATCGAAATGGCGCGGGCTTCCGGCAGCGCTGCGCGGCCGACGGCGGTCCACTTGGGATGCTCGATGAAGGGTGCGTAAGCTCCGGGATGGCTCACGCCCTCGACCTCGACGAGTTGACCGATTTCCGGAGGATTCTTACCCGAGTGTCCCACAAACACCCCGCCGGTGTCATCTTGAAGAAAGTATTGTCCGGCCCATGAGGGATCGGTGTAAGTGACCACTCCGCGGACTTTGACGGGAATCCCGCGCTGGGCTTCTGCGGCCGTAAGATCGAGGATGTCCCGAGCACGGGTGAGTGGCAGGACCTCTGCCAGCGCCAAGGATGTGCCAATGCCAAGAAGGCATGAAATGACGGCAAGGAATGGATGGCGGGAGATCATCGAACCTCAAGCGGTGTGGCGATGGAAACGAAAGCCCCGGCCCGTGTCGAGAATCGCTTGGTTCACGGGATTTCCGCAGCGAGGCGCAGGTAGAGGTTGCCGGTGGTGGTGCCGTTTGGGATGGTAAGCACCACCTGATCCGGAGAGCCCACCACCGGGGTGATGGTGACGGAGATGCCGTCCGAATTCGGGCCGGACGAGGTGGCACCGATGGGGATGCGCTGCCAAACCAGAAGATCCGTTGACCAGTCGGCAGACAACGGCACGCTTGCCCTGAAGGCAGGATCCCGGGTGAAGGAGAAAACCCGTCCGCCCGCCGCAGGGGTGAGCTTTGGGAGGGACTGCGTGCTGTTTTGCATCGGATGTCCGCCGAGTGCCCATTCCAGGCAGTTGGCAATGCCATCCTGGTCCGGGTCCGAGGCAAGTGCCCGGGCGGTGGCGCTGGCTGGCAGTCCGTTGGCATTGGCCCAGGCGATATAGCTGGCGGGGAGGATGGTGAGTGTGCCGGGCCCGGTGATGAGGGCGCTGCGCTTCGCTGCGCTGGATGTGAGTGATCCCCAGGTGCCTGCGGATTGGGTGGTGCCATTGAGGATCAGCGAGCCGATGATGTCGGTGCCGGCGAAGGCAAGATGGAGTGCCGCGGAGGACTGGATGGAGACGGCGGCCGCGTCCGGGAGGGTCGGAGTTTCGAGAACGAGTGAGCCTGCCTGGACGGTGGTGGTGCCGGTGTGGGTGTTCGCGCCGGTGAGAGTCCAGGTGCCGGAGCCGGCTTTGATCACACTGAGGATGCCGGCACCCGGGCCATTGGCGAGCGGTCCGAGGGTGTTGTCGGTGGCGGTGCCATCGAGTTGCAGGCGTTTCGAGATGGAGGTGTTGGAAAGGATGGCGGCATTGCCGATCCGCAGGGTGGCGTTGCCATTGAGGATGACAGGGCGGTCGTTGTTTCCCGCCGAGAGATCGAGTGTGGAAAAACGCAAAACGGCAGAGCCCGAAATGTTGGAGCCGCGATGGAATGTCATGGTAGAGGCTCCGAGTTTCAAAGTCCCGAGCGAGTAGTCTGCCGGGCCGCTGGTGGAGCGGTTGACGAGCACGGTGTTGAAGCGGTTTGATCCCATGTCGAGCGAGTAGGGATTTGCCATGGTGCCATCTGCGGTGGCGAGTTCGAGTACGAGGCCCGGGCTTGATTTGAAGGTCACGGTGCTGCTTGCTCCCTAGGCACTGGGGCTGGCGGCGACGAG
>JALOTR010000227.1 GCA_025457805.1 Akkermansiaceae bacterium
TCACCAAGACCAACAAGGATGAGCGCATCATCCCCAAGGCGGACGTCGTCAAGATCGTGGAACTCAAGCCGGACCTCATCGCCTTCGAGGAAATCGCCAAACTCGTCCCCGCGCCGGACCTTCTCACAGTGGATGATTACACCACCCGCATTCAGGCTGTGGAGAAATTCCTCAAGGCACATGTTGGCAGCACCAAAACCACCCAGGCGAAGGAGATTCTCAGCAAGCTCAAGTCCGAGGCCAATGAAGTCCTCGCCGGTGGCATCAAGATGTATGGGCGCATCGTCCCGCCCGCGGATTACCGCTCCAATCTCTATGATATCGATTCGCGGATTCTCGAAACCCGCATCCGCGCGCAGGCCAAAGCCGGGCAGACTCTCCAAGCCCTGCGGTCCTTCACCGAAATGGAGCGCGATTTCCGCAATACCAATGCCTACATGGAAATCATTCCCTTCATGGAGCAAGTGATCAATGTTCACGTCACCCAGGTGAACCAAATGCTCTCGACCTATGATGCCCGCGTCAAAGACCGCACCCAGGGCCTGGACCGCATGTCTCAGGCGGACCGTCGCATCACCGAAAATGCCATCCGCGAGGAAACCACGAATTTTGAAACTCAGTTCAAATCCGAGAAGGATTCCAAAATCGGCTGGGTCACTCCGCGGCCCTATTTCAAGCCATCTCTCGAAGAGACTCTCACATTCGCGAGACAGGAACTCACACGCCTCGCCGCCGCCAAGAAGGCCCCCGTCATCGATGGTGGAAAAATCTATCGTGACACACTCAACCTCATCCTCAGCAAAGGCGAAGGCACAGCAGTGACCACCGCCCTCGCCAGCGCCCGCACCGCCGCTTTGGCCCCGCGCTACCTGGCCAAGCTCGAGGAAGCCGCCCGTGCCTCCGGGGCTATCAAATAATCCGGCGCATCATTTTTCTCCCACCGCATGTTCGCACCCCGCACCGCCAGCCGCAGCCGCAAGACGGCGGAAACTTCCATCGAGCTTTCCATCAATATCGATGGCTCCGGAGTTTCCACCATCGATACCGGCGTTCCGTTTTTCGATCACATGCTCACGCTGTTTGCGAAACACGGCCTCTTCGATCTCAACGTCAAAACCGTGGGCGACATCGAGGTGGATGCCCACCACACCATCGAGGACACCGGCATTGTGATTGGCGATTGCCTGCGCGAGGCGCTGGGCACCAAGGAAGGCATCCGCCGCTACGGTTGTTGTTATCTGCCGATGGATGAAACGCTCGCACGGGTCGTCGTCGACCTGAGCAATCGCCCCCACCTCGAATTCCGCGCCCCGGCCGGCACCGCCTCGGCGCCTAACATGCCCTTCACTCTCGTCGAGGAATTCTGCCGCGCCGTCGCCTCCAACCTGCGGGCAAACATCCACGTGGAATTGCTCTATGGCCGCGATGGCCACCACATCGCCGAGGCCATCTTCAAAGGCCTTGCCCGTGCCCTTTGCGATGCCTGCGAAAAGGATCCCCGCGTCATCGGCATCCCCAGCACCAAAGAAGCGCTGTGAAAGTCGGAATCATCGATTACGGCGGCGGCAATCTCCGCAGCGTCGCCAATGCCCTGCGCTCGCTCGATCAGGCCCCCGTCATCGTCGCCGGTCCCGAGGAACTTGGCGATGTCACCCACCTGATGCTTCCCGGCCAGGGCGCTTTCGGCGATACCATGGAACGCCTCGAAAAACGCGGCTTGGTTTCGTTGCTCCAAGACTGGATTGCGGCGGACCGCCCCTACTTCGGAATTTGTGTGGGCTATCAAATCCTCTTCGATGCCAGCGAGGAAGCCCCCGGAGTCCAAGGCCTCGGCGTGGTTCCCGGAGTGGTCACCCGCTTCCAGGATGAGCCCGGCCTCAAAATCCCCCACATGGGATGGAACTCCGCCCTCGCCACCCGCGGCGAAACCCAAGTCTGGCACGGCCTCGGCGCGGAACCGTATTTCTACTACGTGCATTCGTTTTTCCCAAAACCCAAAGACCCCGCCACCGTCGTGGCAGAAACCACCTACGGCACCCAGACGTTCGCCGGAGCCGTCGAAAAGGGAAACCTCTTCGCCTGCCAATTCCACCCGGAAAAAAGCCAAGTCGCCGGCATCCGCCTCATGCAGAATTTCCTGGGGATCTGAGTAAGAAGCCGGTAGCGCGGGCTGGCTCAGCCCAGGTAGCGCGGGCTGGCTCAGCCCGCAAGCGAATGAGATGCGGAAGATGAAGCCCAATAGGAGACGGAACGGCTCACCTTGGACCCTCCTTCCTCCCCACATTCGCATGCAGTTTCATCGAAACCGCGCTACCTTTCATGACAAATCGCGCCGGTAGCGCGGGCTGGCTCAGCCCGCAAGCGAATGAAATGCGGAAGATGAAGCCCAAGGGGGGGACGGAACGGCTCCCCTTGGACCCTCCTTCCACCCCGCATTCGCGTGCGGTTTCATCGAAACCGCGCTACCCATTCATGACAAATCGCGCCGGTAGCGCGGGCTGGCTCAGCCCGCAAGCGAATGAGGTGCGGAAGATGAAGCCCAAGAAGGGACGGAACGGCTCACCTTGGACCCTCCTTCCACCCCACATTCGCATGCGGTTTCATCGAAACCGCGCTACCCATTCGCGTGCGGTTTGTGTCAAAACCGCGCTACCATTCATGCCGGCGCATCCCTCAAATTTTTGGCGCAAAACCCATTTTTCTGGCACAAATCTCTTCTTCCAGGCACAAAACCCCCATGCCGAAGCGCATTCCCCCCTCTGAACTCACCCCCATCCTGGACATCGTGACCGCCGCGGGCGGGCCCGTTTCCCTGGAAATCATCACCCGCAGCCTGCCGGAAATCCCCCGCCGCACCCTCCAGCGCCGCCTCGCGCTGCTCACCGAAAAAGGGCAACTCGCCGCAACGAGCACCCGGGGAGGTCGGCGTTACCGACTGGGCGATGGCACACCGCTTCCCAAAAATCCCGCCCCCTCCGCTCCTGGTGGGGTGCCGCTGACGAGTGCCTCCCGGGAGATCAAGGAGCGGGTAAGCCGGGCGATTCGCGATCGCAAAGTCGTAGGCTACCATGCGCCGTTTCCGGAATACTATCGGCCGAACGCCTCTGCTTACCTCTCCACCGAGATCCGCCGGAAGCTCATGCAGATCGGCCGCACCTCGCCGATCCCTTTGCCTCCGGGCACCTATTTCCGCAAAGAAGCCAGCCGCCTGCTTCCGGATCTGGCTTGGAACTCCAGTCGCATCGCTGGCTGCGGGCTCACCCTTGAGGAAACCCGCGCCCTGCTTGAAATGGGCATCCCCCCCCCGGATGGAAAACCGGAGGAAGCGCAGATCCTCCTCAATCACAAGGCCGCTATCCAGTTCATCGCCCGGGACACTTCCCTCGAAACCGCTCCGGGCAGCCTGGAGGCGGCCTTTGATCGCCATACGCTCTGCAATCTCCACGCGCTGCTCAGCGACAACCTGCTGCCGGATCCTGCCTCGGGCGGGCGCCTGCGCGGGCATCCCATCGAAGTCCGTGGCAGCACTTTCCATCCCTTGAAAATCCCGGCACTGATCGAATCCCGCTTCGATGAATTGCTCGCCAAGGCTGCCGCGATCGAGGATCCCTTCGAGCAATCGTTTTTCGCGCTGGTCCACCTTTCCTACCTCCAACCCTTCGAGTGGCTCAACGAGCGCGTCGCCCGGCTCGTGGCCACGCTGCCCTTCGTTCGCCACAATCTGATCCCGCTCACCTACGTGGACGTCCTGCCAACGGATTACCTTCAGGGCATGCTCGGGGTTTACGAACTCAACCGCATCGATTTGCTGCGCGATGTGTTTGTTTGGGCCTACGAACGTTCCTGCGCCCGCTACTCAGCGATCCGTCGTTCGCTCGGCGAGCCGGATCCCTTCCGACTGCGCCACCGGGATTGGCTCATCGCGATCATTGGCGAGATCGTCTCCCAGAAACTCAGCCCGGAGAAAACCATCAGCATGCTGCTGGAAAAACTTCCCGCCCTCCAGGATCCCGATGACCAGAACCGCGCCCCGGGAGTGATCCAGGCAGAACTGGATTCCCTCCACGAGGGCAACATCGCCCGCTACCAAATCCACCCCGAGGCCTTCAGAAGCTGGCAGGAACTGCGGAAAGATGGACTCTGTTAGGTTTTGTTAGGGTGGGGTCTCCCAATCATCTTCTCAAGATCCGTCAGATCCGTCAGATCCGTCAGATCCGTCAGATTCGTGGTGCCTTTTATTCTCTCCCCATCACTCCTGCGCCGGTTTCCACTTCGGCTTCGGAGCGCGGGTGGGATTGTGGTAATCGAGCATCGCGGCGAACCAGATCAGACCGATGCCGCTGAGTTCGAGGAATGCGTTGAGCCTCATCCCGATGATGAGGGATTTCAGCAACTCATCCACATGGTGGAAGGACACCGCCCGCACTGCCACGAAGGTGACGAGGAAACAAAGTCCCAGCCCGAGCACGATGTGGGTGCGCCAGAAAACATGATAGCGGATGGCGATGATGAGGGCTGTTAGAGCCGAAATTCCAAGCATGGCGAAGATGAAAAGCTTCTGGAACTGCCGACGGTTTTCATACCATCCGTGCTCCCAGAAAATCACACGACCGATGTCGGTGACCAGACTCTGCAGATCGAGTTGTTTGTTCACACAAAGCAACGACATCCCCACCGAAACCAACAACCACATGCCCCGGCTGCCTTTGGCCAGACCGGGTCGGCGACCGGCGCGGCGGGCGGCGAGCCAGCAGGTGAAAGCCGCCAGGCCATACGCAAAAACGGTCATCCATCCCAGAAAGGACGGATCGCCGATCTCTGGACGCCAGCGCAGTTGGTGGATGAGATTCATGGTTTCATCATCGGCTCAATGCGGATTCCCAGGCATCGGGCTTGAAGCCCACGAGCGCCACGCCTTTACCGATCAAGAAAGGGCGTTTGACGAGGTTGCCGTTGGAGGCGAGAAGATCGAGGGCTTCGCTTTCGCTGAGACTTGGGAGTTGGTCCTTGATGCCGAGTTCGCGGTAATCGACGCCCGAGGTGTTGAAAAGTTTCCGCAGATCGCCATCGAGGAATTTCAGGGCGGATGCCAGCTCGGCGGTGGAAGGCGGAGTTTCGCGGATGGCCTTCAGTTGATAGGAAATGTCGTGTGCATCCAGCCACTTGATCGCATCGCGGCAGGTGCTGCATTTCTGATAGGCATAAACGGTGAGCATGGCGCGAGAATGACAGGCCGGAGCCAAACCGCAAGGCACGCTTTGGCGGGGGATCGCTGCGGGATGAACTTGATTTCACGAACCTGCTGGCAGAAGCTCCCGCCCCCGCGCCCTCCCTCATGAAAACCGCCTTGTTGGAACAAATCCGCACCGAACTTCGTTCCCGCCTGGAGCGCTTGTCCCGCGCGGCCATGGAGGCGCATGCGGCCGCCACGGATCCCGGCAGCAAGGCGGAGGGGAAATACGACACGCGCAGCCTGGAAGCATCCTACCTCGCTGTGGGCCAGGCCAAGCAGGTGGACGAACTCGCGGAAGCCGTCCGGATCTTCGACGCGCTGGTGCTGCCGGATTTCGACATGGACGATCGCATCGATGCCGGAGCGCTGGTGGAGGCGGAGGTGAATGAGGAA
>JALOTR010000228.1 GCA_025457805.1 Akkermansiaceae bacterium
CGTGAGCGGCTGGGGAGATGAGAACCAATTCGGCTGCTATCAGATTCTCGGCGATCTCACCTTGCATTTCAGATCCACGGGAAACCGCCCGGGCGTCTCATCCCCCAGTGGCCATGGTCGCGGCGACCTCGTGGGCCCTGCCATGGAAACCCGCTACGATGGCGTCGCAGCCAACCCGGGCACCCCCAGCAAGGACCACTCGATCCGCAGCAGCATCGATGGCACGGAACAAACCAAGTGGTGCGTGCCCGATGCCGGAAAAGCCGTCACCTGGCAGGCACAACTGCCCGCTGCCAGCACGGTTTCCAGTTACTCCCTCACCAGCGCCGATGACATGCCCGTGCGCGATCCCAAGGAGTGGACTCTCGATGGCTCGAACGATGGTCGGCAATGGACAACTCTCGACAAGCAGGTGATGCCCGAACCTTTTGGCAATCGCTTCGAGAAAAAATCCTTCGGGATCGCCAAGCCCGGCGACTATCGTTTCTACCGATTCACCTTCATCCCGCGGGATGTCTATTTCCAACTCGGTGAAATCACTCTAACCGATTTGGATCTGTCCCACACCACTCCCGTTCCGGCAGACTATCGCCGGGATCTCAATGTGATGCGCGGCGTGTCCACCACCCGGTTTGCCGTCGATGGCGTGGAGTTCCAGCGCGAGTTGATCGTCTCCAAGCCGGCCGAGGTCATCGCCATGCGCATCCGCGCTTCGAAAAAGGGCAGCTTGAGTTTTACCGCAGGCTTGTCCCGCTTGCACCATGCCAAGGTTCACGCGGAAGGCACCACACAGGTGATGCAGGGCCAACTCCCGTTCAACAAACCCGGCAGCGGCGAGACTGGCGAGGGCGTGAAATTCCTCAGCGTGCTCGCCGTTTCCGCCACCGGCGGGGAATCCACCACCACCGATGCCGGCGTCAGCATCGAGGGTGCGGACGAGGCGGTGGTGCTGGTTTCCGCTGGCACCAACCTGCGCAACGAGGGTTATGAAAAACAAGTCCGCTCACGCCTGCGAGCGGCTCTCGCCATGCCCTTCGATCAAATCATGGCAGCCGCCACCGCCGATCACGCGAGTTATATGGACCGCTGCAAGCTCGAACTCCCCGCCGGGCCCAATTCCAAGCTGCCCACACCCGAGCGCGTCCGCCTCAACGAACAAACGCCCGACCCTTCACTCGCCGCGCTGTATTTCCAGTTCGGTCGCCATTTGATTGCCTCCAGCTCACGGCCGGATTCACAACTCCCCAGCAACTTGCAAGGCATCTGGGCGGACGAGTATTCCACGCCATGGCGCGGGGACTTCCACACCAACATCAATCTCCAGATGAACTATTGGGCGACTGGAAACTCCAATCTATCAGAATGTCATCTTCCACTCATGCGCCTGCTCGAAGGTATGGCCAAGGAAGGCGAAAAAACCGCGAAGGCTTATCACAACGCGCCCGGTTGGGTGGCCTACCACACGCAGAACCCCTGGTTTGAAACCGCGCCGAGTTATCTCGCCGCCGCCGCCGGCCCCGTGAGCGGTGCCTGGCTCGTGCAACATGTCTGGGATCACTATCAATTCACGCAGGACAAGGCCTTCCTCAAGAAATACTATCCGCTGCTGCGCAGTGCTTCGGAGTTCTGCGCCGCCGTGCTCGTCGAGGACCCGCGAACCAAGATGCTGGTCACCGTTCCCTCCAGTTCGCCCGAGAATGCCTTTGCCTACACCGCTCCCGATGGCTCCCGCAAAAATGGCTGGCTCTGCGCCGGCTCCACCTACGACATGCAAATCATGCGCGGCCTCTTCAAAGCCACCGCCGCCGCCGCCCGCGTGCTCGGGACCGATGCCGAGTTTGTGAAATCCATCGAGGCCACCAGCGCCCGCCTTGCACCGACCCGCCTCAATGCCGAAGGCCGCATCATGGAATGGCAGGAGGATTACGAAGAAGTGGAAATCCACCACCGCCACAGCTCCCACCTGTGGGGACTCTATCCCGGCGATGAAATCAGCGCCAACACCCCGGATCTGTTAGAAGGGGCGCGCAAGTCGCTCGACCGCCGTGGTGATGCCTCCACCGGTTGGTCGATGGCATGGAAAGCGCTCTTCTGGTCCCGCCTGAATGACGGCGACCGCGCCGCGAAGTTGCTCTCCATGCTCATCGGCCGCGGCGCTGGCAATTTGTTCTGCCTCCACCCGCCATTCCAAATCGATGGCAACCTCGGCGGCACCGCCGCCGTCGCTGAGATGCTCGTCCAAAGCCATGAAACCATGGAGGAAGGCGGAAGTGGGAAGGATGAGGGGAATCCGGATTCTGAATTCATCATTTCCCTGCTCCCCGCCCTGCCTGCGGCTTGGAAAGACGGCAAAGTCACCGGCCTGCGGGCGCGCGGAAATTTCACGGTCGATATCGCCTGGAAAGATGGCAAGGTCACCGACTACCGGATCACCTCACCGGATCGCCGCAAGGCAAAAGTCAAAATCAACGGCATTCTCCAACCATAGCTCGCGCTTCCCAAGGATCGCCACCCGAGCCGCGTCCCGCCGACTCCTATTCTTCATCGAATTCGAGCTCCCCCCACCATCTCCAACCCGGACGGTAAAAACCTCAGTGGCAGCCGGGCACCCGAAAATCCGTTAGGCCAGACATCCTACTCCATGAGGGATAAGAAAAGAGTCGGGGCGGCCAGATTCGAACTGACGACTTCCTGCTCCCAAAGCATTACCGACTAAAGTTTTTGTCACCTATTTTCAATCACTTACAACTTCCCGAGCGAGTTCGTCCTTGGCAGTTGCCAGCAAAGTTGCCAATTTTGCACCGTGGCCCGTCCCAAGAAGATCCATCACTTCAAGATCTCGCCGTTCAAGAACGCGGCCGGGACCAAGTCGTGGCGTGTCACGGGAACTAAACCAAATGGTGAGCGTGTCCGCAAGAACTTCGCGGAGAAGTCCGAGGCCATCCAGACGATGGCGGACCTTGAGGCCGAGATCACCGGGCACGTTGAAGTATCCAAGACACGACGCACAAGACTTACTGCCGAACAGCTCGCAGCGGCTTAAGCGGCCGTGTTGGCAGCCGACGGTCGCGACGTTGCGGACATTGTCACCCACTACCTCGCCCTCGAATCCCGGGCGCGCTCCAAAGACATCGGCTTGAACGCCGCGCTCTCGTTTGTGGAATCTCACTACCGTTCAGAGATCCAGGCCGTCTCCGTGCTGAATGCCTACAACGAGTTCTTGGAAGGGGGTGCTGCATGGACACCGAAGACCAAGGAGCACTACGAGTCCAGCCTCAAGCTACTGCTCAAGCCAGACCCCAACAAGCAGGTTCATGATTTCACGCTCTCTGACATTGAGAAGATCCTCAAGCGCTACAAGAACCTCAACTCCCAGCGTACCTACCGGCGCGCCTTCAAGACCTTCTTCATCTGGTGCGTCCTGCACCACTACTGCCTGGAGAATCCATGCGACCGCCTGCACAAGCTGCCGACCGACATGAGTCAGATCGCTGTCCTGTCGCCTGATGAGTGCAAGCGACTGCTCTACGCCGCAATGCAGTTGCAGGACGGTGCCGCGGCGGCGTGTGTGGCGATCGGGATGTTCGCCGGGCTGAGACCCAGCGAAATCCGCGATCTCACGCCCGCAGACATCCTAAAGGACAAGATCCGGGTGTCGGGTGGTAAGTTGCGCCGCAAACTCAATCGCTCCACGCCCATCCCCCCGGTATTGGCGGAGTGGTTGAAACAGTTTCCCTTCGCAGGCCTGCCCCCGGGCTGGGACGGCAAAATGAAGCGGTTGAAAAAGGCTACGAAGGCCAAAAAATGGGTGCAGGACATCATCCGCCACACTTCCATCACGTTCCAAACGGAACGCGACAAGGATGAGGCGCTTACTGCCTTTAACAACGGCACCAGCATCCAAATGATGAACCGCCACTACCGGGACATCATCGACGACGAAAAGACCATCGCCGAATTCTGGAACCTGACGCCGGCGAAACTCCGGGCCAAGCCGCCCAAGGTGGACCTTGAAACCAAGCGCCGGGTTGAGTGGCCGGACAAGAAGGTGCTGGCGAAGCTGGTCTGGGAAAAGCCGTTGAGTCACGCCGCAAAGGACATCGGAGTCTCCGACGTGGCACTCAAGAAGCACTGCGTGAAGCTCGGCATCGAACTGCCGCGCCAGGGGCACTGGCTGAGGCAGTGAGCCGGCCAGCGACCAATCAAGGGAGCAAGGTTGCCGGACCCGTTGGATTTCGATTCAGCCGTTTGACATCCCAAATTGGCAGTGGTAATCCTCTTGCGTCGGGGCGCTGCTTCAGTGCGGCGTCCAAGCTCAGTAGAAATGAGAACCTGGGGAGGTTCAGAGTAGCCTCCCCAATGAGGAAGGCCCGCAAGGGTCGAAACGGAACTGGCCACTCCGCTGAGGGCGATGCTGCCCGGCGAGGTGCCAGCCGCTGAAATTCAAACTTAGCGACCTAAAAAGGCCGCTGGGCCGTTGGATTTTGGAATTGGCCTTCCTCGAATTTTTTCACGGTTCGGTCTTTCCCTGCCCGCTCGTCCCGGCTGCCGCTTCGGTCGCTCATTCAAAAAATGAGAACTACCATCAGCAAAACCACCATCAACAACGTCCTCCACATCGAAATCCCACTACATGCACCACGTCCGTCTGTCACAGGCAAGACGCTCACCGTCGCCAGCAGTAAGGGCAACAAGGAAACCGAAGCCCGCATCGACGGCAAACCCGTCATCGTTGGCATCAATGCATATATTCAAACCCTCTGACCATGCAACTCCCCTCAAACTTCATCAAGGACGCCTCCAAGCTCCTTCCCCGCATCCGCTTTTCCCGGGCAACACTTCCGGTCTTGACCCATGTTCTCGCCTCGCTCGATGCCACCGGCATCACGCTGGTGGTCACGGATCTCGATCGCTGGCTTGAAACCCGCACGCTGATCCCTGCGGGTCCTGACACTCCCGAATCCTTCCTCATCCCCTCGGATGCGATGAAGGCAATCGGCCGTGCCGACAAGAATACTGAAGTGAGAATCACCTGCCGCGGGCCGCGCAAACACCGCGAGCTTCGTATGCTGATGGTTTGCGGAGGAATCGCCGTGGAATCCTGCCACCCCACCATTGATGTTTCGGAATTTCCCGAACATCCGGTCGTGGACGGCACGGAAACCATCATCTCGGCACGGACCTTGGAAAGCCTGGCAATCGTCGCAGGCTGCGCCTCCAAAGATGTCACACGCTACGTGTTGAATGGCGTCCATTTCAACCCGGAAGATGCCGGCCGGGTGATTGCTACTGACGGAAGGGTGCTGGCATGCGCTCCCGCGGTCGTCCCTAACACCGCATTCATCCTGCCCAGCGGGACGGTAGACGTGCTCACGCATCCCGGATTCAGTGGAATCGACGTGCAGGTTCGTATTTGGAACGTGGATGAAGGTGAATGGATTTCAATCCGCGGCGGCAACCATCACCTCGTGTCGAAGCTCATCGAGGGAAACTTCCCAAACTACCGGCAGGCCATTCCAGCTTACACACCGGAACTGGTAACGTTTTCGCCTGATCACCGAACAACCGCGATCAAGTGGTTGCGGAGTCTTCCAGACAAGCAATCTGCGGTCCATCTTTCCTGG
>JALOTR010000229.1 GCA_025457805.1 Akkermansiaceae bacterium
CTGCTGCATGTCCTGCTTGGCTCGAATGTGGAGATGTGCCGGCGCAGGCTTGCCACGATGCCGGAGGGGCAGCGGGCGGATGTGATGCAGGGATTGGGTATCGAGAAAATGGATCAGCGTGAATTGGCGGGCTACGCGACCTTGGTGCGCGGTGAATTGTCGCCGCAGGATAGCACCCGGATCATCGCTCAGGCAGCGAGTCTGGCCTTACTCAAAAAAATGGACTATGCCGAGCTGGACGCTGTTTTGGATCGGCTCGAAGCGACTCCCGCCGAGCGGGCTGCCACGGTTGCGGAACGTGTGATGGTCCTGCAATCGTTCGGTTTTTCACCAAAGGCCGAGCGCAAGGACTTCGAAGCCTTGCGAAATTGGATCGGCAAGCAATCACCGGATTCCGATCGTGAAAAGATGACCGGATCCCTGCTGGCAAGTGTGACACGCATGGAAAACCTCGGTTATGACGAGGCGGTTGCGATAGCGCTCGATTTTCGTCAGGCCAGCGGCAGCGATGAGGCGCTGGCCACCTTGCTGGAAGATCAGGCGGCTGGGGGAAATCGTCAGAAAATCGTCCCTTTGTTGGAGAAAATCGCTGACCCACAGCGGCGGGCGAAAATCCTCGGTCTGTTAGACAGCGCCCCTGATGCGCCCACTCCGCCATGAAGATGTCGCTGATGTTTTCGATCTTGCTGATTGGGATCTTTGCGGTTCTGGGATGGAAGAACCATGGGCGGCTCGAAGAGGCGAAACGCACCCGCAGCCAACTGGTCAAGAAGGCGGCAGAACTCTCGATTCCCTCCTACGGGGAGAGGCCCCGTGTCACGAAACGGGTGCGTGAAGAATCCGTATCGTTCGGAGTTAATGCGGACGAGGCGAGAACGAAGGTTTTGAAGGAAATCCGGGATTCTTTGAACTCAGTAGGCGATCGTGAAACTGCGAGAAAGATTCAAAAAGAACGCTTCAGGGAATTGGCGCGGGAATCCACCTACATGGGCTTCAACGCAGCAATGAGATGGGTGGAGAGCAGTTCCCTGAGTCCGGATGAAATGGGGGATTTTGTCGCCGGTGTGGCCCACAGTGGGAATTACAAGGACGCCGCTGAATGGGTCCAATGGATGAATGCGAGTCTGCCAGCGGATGTGGCAAAACCAGCGATTCGTGACATGGTGTCCAACTGGTCGCGCAACGACTATCGGGCTGCGGGAAAATGGTTGGCCGGATTGGCGGAGGGTGACTTCAGGAATCTGACCGTGAGCGCTTTCGCGAAGGAAGTTTCTAATTATGCTCCGGATGCCGCCGTCCAGTGGGCAAAGACACTGCCCCCGGGGCCTGACCGGGATGAGATCATCCATCGCGTCTATATCCGGTGGCCAGAGGAAGATCCTAAGGGCCGGGCGGCGTTTGCGCAAGAACACGGAATTCGTTAGACTCGCGGTTTGCAGCCTCGATTCCAGTGACTTGCCCTGCGAAAAACTTTTTTCCGAAACCGCTCTTGTCCGGGAGCGATTCCGTACCCTACCCTCGCCCAACCTTTCGCAGGCGTGCCTTCATTATCACCCACATCCCATGTTTTAGGAGTCCTCCCCAGCCGTTGGGGCTCCACCCGCTTCCCCGGAAAGCCGCTTCATCTCATCGCCGGAAAACCGCTCATCCAGCATGTTTGGGAGCGCTGCCAGCGGTGTTCCGCACTGGATGAAATCATCGTGGCGACGGATGACGAACGGATTTTCGCCGCCGTGGAAGGTTTCGGCGGCAAGGCGGTGATGACTTCCACGGATCATCCCACCGGGACGGATCGGATTGCCGAGGCGCTGCGCTCCGTGCCGCGTGCCACGCACATCGTGAACATCCAGGGCGACGAACCGCTCATCGACCCCGCGCTGATTGATGAGCTTGCCCGCACCATGACGTCCGACGCCTCGCTGGACATGGCGACGGCTGCCAATCCGCTCGATTCTGCCAATCCTGCGGTGGCGGATCCGAATGTGGTGAAAGTGGTCATCGCGCTCGATGGCCGGGCGCTTTACTTTTCTCGCTCGCCGCTGCCATTTTTCCGCAATCCCGTGGAGGGCTTGCCGGTGCTGCGCCACAAGGGCATCTACGCCTACAGCCGGAGCTTTCTCGAACGCTTCGTCACCTGGCCGCCCTCGCCGCTGGAGCAGGCGGAGTCCCTCGAACAACTCCGCGCTCTCGAAAACGGCGCGTCCATCAAAGTCCTTATCACGTCCGACACCTCACCCGGTGTCGATACTCCCGAACAAGCCCTCGAAATCGAACGCCTCCTCGCCGCCGAATCCTGAACTCCGAATCCCCAGCCCTTACTCTTCATGAAATATATCTTTGTCACCGGCGGCGTCGTTTCCTCACTCGGCAAAGGCCTTGCCGCAGCCTCCATCGGCACTCTGTTAGAGCACCGCGGCCTCAAGGTGCTGATGCAGAAATTCGATCCCTATCTCAATGTCGATCCCGGCACGATGTCGCCCTATCAACACGGCGAAGTCTATGTGCTCGACGATGGCGCGGAGACCGATCTCGATCTGGGTCACTACGAGCGCTTCACCTCCGGCGTGCTGTCCCGGATGAACAATCTAACATCCGGTCAGGTTTTTGATTCCGTCATCAAGAAAGAACGCCGCGGTGAGTATTTGGGCAAGACCGTGCAGTTCATTCCCCACGTCACGGACGAGATCAAGGACCGCATCCGCATGGTTTCGGAAAACAATCCGGACGTGGATGTTTTGATCACCGAAATCGGTGGAACGGTGGGCGACATGGAAGGCTTGTTGTTCCTCGAAGCGCTGCGCCAATACGCGCTCGAAGTGGGCAAGGAGAATGTTTGTTTCATCCATGTCACGCTGCTGCCTTATATCAAGGCGGCGGGTGAAGTGAAAACCAAACCCACCCAGCAATCGGTGGCCAAGCTCCGCGAGATCGGCATTCAGCCGGATATCATCATCTGCCGCACCGAGGCGGATCTGGATGAGGACAACCGCAAGAAGATTGCCATGTTCTGCAACGTCGAGCGCAAGAACGTGGTAGCCTTCCGCGATGTGGCGCACACGATTTATGAATGTCCGCTCGATCTCCGCCGCGACAAGATCGACCGCCTCGTGGTGGACAAGATCGGCCTTGGCCACACACCGGCACCCGCGCTTGAGGACTGGGAGCGTTTCGTGCAGCGCGTGATCCATCCCAAACATAAAGTCACCATCGCCGTCGCCGGGAAATACATCGAACTCCAGGACGCTTACAAATCCATCTACGAATCCCTCATCCACGCCGGAGCCCATCATGATACCAAGGTGCGCATCGTCCGCGTGGACACCGAGGCGATCGAGGACCATGGGGCGAAATCGGTGATCGGTGATGTGGATGGCATCCTCGTTCCCGGTGGTTTTGGAGATCGGGGGACGGAAGGGAAAATCCAGGCGGCGCAGTATGCCCGTGAAAACAAGATCCCTTACTTCGGCATTTGCCTCGGCATGCAGATCGCGACCATCGAGTTTGCACGCAATGTCTGTGGCCTGACAGGTGCGAATTCCACCGAGTTCGACAAAACCACCAAGCATCCTGTCATTTGCCTTCAGGAAGAACAGAAAGGCGTGGAGGACATGGGAGCGACCATGCGATTGGGTTCCTGCGAATCCATCCTGTTCGCCGGCACCAAGGCGGCGGAGTTATATGGAAACAAGGATCGCATCCTCGAACGCCATCGCCATCGTTATGAGTTCAATTCAGACTATCAGGACCGCCTCCAGGAATGCGGACTGGTGATTTCATCCGTGTCTGCCGAAGAAGGTCTGGTTGAAATTGTCGAGCTGCCGGATCACCCGTTTTTCATCGGTGCGCAGTTCCACCCCGAGTTCCAATCGAAACCGAATTTCCCTCATCCGCTGTTTGCCGGGTTTGTGGCGGCTTCACTGGAGCACGCCCAGAAAATGGCATAACTCGCGAAGCCCTCAAGGTTTCCATTCCAACTCGATCAGGGAAACACCCTGACGGTTGAGATCGAAGGAAACCTGGCACTTGTTATCCTCACGGATGACCTTCACTCCATCGGTGATGGGTTTCATCTGGCTGGCTTCTTCAAGCTCGCGGATTTGCGATTCACTTGGAGATTGAGGTGAACCCATGGCCAGCCAGGCGGTGAATGAATTCGAGTGGCCTTCATCTATGAGCCTTTGGGTGACGCTTGGGCTGCCTCTTGGCGTGCCTGTGAGATCAATGGTGATGGATGCCGCATCGCCGGGCAGGTCGTCATCATGATAGTGCCATGCGATCAATGTGATGCGATTGCCTTTGCGGGCGGCGAGGGCAGACACATCCGGAGCCTTTCGAATGCCTGATTTCAACACATCGTCCAATGCCACGGCAGCATCGCTGTGGACCTTCAGACGATCGCCATCCATGCGGGAAAACATGCGGAAGACATTGAGCACCGGCTTGTCGATGCCATTGGTCGCCAGCGAGCGGAAGCCTGCGAAGTAAGGTTGATCCTCGAATGTAAAAGCCCAGGTCAGCGCGCCTTCCAGATTCACGCCATGTTTCTCCGCGAGATCGAGTTTCTTCGGAAAACTGGCAGCCGTATAACTCGAATACATCGTGCCATTCCGATAGGCGAGATGGGGTCCCTGGCAGGCAGCGCAACCTTCCGGATCGGACTCGCCGATGACGATGGGCGTCTGTTTGAGTTGTGGGTAACGGGCGATCACGCCGAAAGCTCCATCGATATCCCGCAATTGATTGGACATGCCCATCCGCACGCGGCCTTCCACGTGTTGCGGGCTGCCTTTGGCATGGAAAGATATGAAATCCAAGGGTGTGCCTTTTTCGCCCGTGGCGTGGTTGGTTCCCTCAAGGCAGTGTTTGAGAAAGCTCTCCAGGTAATCGCCCCCCTTGCCGCCAGCGAGGTCGGGACCGCCCACCCGCGCTTTGGGAATTGCTCGGCGCACTGCTCGAATGGCGTGGTCGTGCAGTTTGTAAAACTCTTCCCGAGTGCCTTTCCAGTAATCGATATTCGGCTCGTTCCAAGTTTGCCAATACCACTTGAGAACCTCCTCTTCGCCATATCGGGAAACACTGTGTTTCGCCCACTGATAGATCAACTCTTCCCACTTTGCATAGTCTTTTGGCGGATGCGCCCAGCCTGCGTAGATCTTCGAATACTTGTCGGTCGGCGACCATGGATTGCGATAGGGCTCCGGCTTCACGGAAAGCGCCTTGGGCATGAATCCAAGTTGCACGTAGGGACGAACTCCCTTGGCTCGATAGGTATCAAAAATGCGGTCCACGATGGTCCAATCATAGACGGGGTTCCCTGCCTCATCCTCGGTGTAGGCATTGGTGGAACCCCACTTGAGTCCGTGCTCGCCCTTGCCGGTGCAAAGCAGGCAATGCGTGCGGAAAAACACTTCGTCTTTTTTCAAATCCCCCAGATGGCCTAACAACTCGGAGCCATCATCCATGTAGGCATAATTCGGTTCATCGGCGCCGAAGAATCGCCAGATCGGCTTCAGCGGACCGGTGGGATTGGCCGCATCGATCTGCATGCGGACGGGGAAGTTTTCTGCCTGTGCGCAACAGGCAAGTCCGGCAAGGGCCAGACCCGAGAGGAGGGTTTTCA
>JALOTR010000230.1 GCA_025457805.1 Akkermansiaceae bacterium
TGCATCGCTGATGGTTTCGGAGCTTGGAAATCCCTGATTTCCGGGCATCTTTCGCGCATCACCCACCCTGATGAACCCTGCATTCCGCCGATTGCTGGCGCTGGTCGCCGTTTTTGTTGCCGCCTTCGTGGCCGTCTCCGCGATGCGCGGCGGCCTGCGCGGGCTTGTTCCCGGACTTTCGAAAGACGAACAGTTCCGTCCGGAAAAATTCACCCTTCCCGAGAAGCCGCCCATCGATCTCGGCGAGGTGGAACTGCTTTCCCGCCTCAATGACGAATATGCGAATCTCACCCGCGCCGTGGTTCCCTCCGTGGTGAGCATCGACACGGCTGGCGTCCGCACCGAGCGCCTGCGTGATGTGTGGGGCCAGACACGCGTCCGCCGCTATCCCACCCAGGGCCAGGGTTCCGGCGTCATCGTCACCAAGGAAGGCCACGTCGTCACCAACCACCACGTCATCGCCGGCCAGCAGCAAATCCAGGTCACCCTTCACGATGGCAAGACCCACCCTGCGCGGTTGATCGGCGAGGACACGCTGCTCGACATCGCGGTGTTGAAAATCGACGCCAATGAAGACTTCATCCCGCTGAAAATCGGCGATTCCTCCCAAGCGCAGGTCGGCCAGTTGGTATTCGCCGTCGGCAACCCCTTCGGCCTCGGGGAAACGGTCACGCAGGGGATCATTTCCGCCAAAGAGCGCTCGCTCTCTGACAACCAGCGCGATCTTTTCCAAACCGATGCCGCCATCAACCCCGGCAACTCCGGTGGCCCGCTCGTCAACCTGCGCGGCGAAATCATCGGCATCAACGTCGCCATTTTCTCGCCCGACAAGGAAAACCCCGGCTTCCAGGGGGTGGGATTCTCGATCCCGTCGAACGACGTCAAGGATGCGCTCTTCCAAATCCTCGAACGGGGCCGCCCGATCCGTGGATTCCTTGGCGTGCAAATGCGCGACCTCGATCCCGGCGTGCGCTCTGCCCTCCAATATGATGGCGAGGAAGGCACTGCGGTGATGGGAGTTTCCCCCGGTTCACCCGCGCAGGCAGCCGGGCTTCAGGCTTGGGATGTGGTGCAGAAATTCAACGGCGAGGCCATCGGGTCCGCCACCCAGTTGTTCCGGCTCGTGCAAGGCACGCGGGTGGGCGAAACCATCACGCTGAGTGTGTGGCGGAAGGGCGAAGCCATCGAACTCAAGGCCACCATCGCCGAGAGCGGAGCCGACGGACCTTCCACCCAACTTCCCCCCGGCAGCGCCCAGGGCCGCACCCGCGATCCGGAGGAAATTCTCCAGGCGATGGGCATCGAAGTGCGCGACCTCTCCGTCCCCGAACGCATGCGCGGCTTCCGCGGCGTGGTGGTCACCGGCCTCACGGAAAACGGCCTCGCCGCTTCCAAATTGCAAACCGGCGATCTCATCGTGGCCGTCAACAACGCCCGCATCACCAGCGCCAGCGAGTTTTTCCTCCACCTCGCCTCGTCCGCCGCCGTGCAGGACACCTCGCTCATCATCTTGCGCGATGGCGAGTCCACCCGCGTCAACCTCCCGGCGCTGCCGCGCAAGGAATGATCCGGGTTGCTTGAAATTCACTCCGCCTCCACCACGTTCTATCCGGGTCTCCCATGCAACGCTCCAAGCTACCTTACTTTTTCCTCGGTCTTGCAGCCGTTCTGGCCGTCTCCGCCCTCATCCTGCTCATCGTGAAGCCAGGGGTGAAACCAGCACCCGTCGTCCAAGAGCCCGCGCCGCCCGCTCAGACCCCGCCGGCGGAAATCAAAAACAGCGACACTCCCATCGAGCCACCAACCGCCGAAGAAGCGCTCAAAGACCTCGGCATCGGCATTTCCGCCGCCGATCCCGCCCTGCTCGTCAATGAAATCGCCAAGGCCCTCGAAGCCGGCGACCTTGCCACCCTCGGCCGCCTCATCGGCAAGGACGCGCTCGACCCCCAGACCGCCGAACGCCTCAAGGCCCTCTCCGCCGCCAAACTCAAACTCCGCCAACCCAACGGCGTCCGCGAAGTCGGCGAACTCGAACTCAACGCCCGCACCCGCTGGGCGCTCGAACTCGATGGCCAGGACCCCGGCCGCGACCGGATTTTCCTCGATCTCAAACGCATCGATAAAAAGTGGGCCGTGGAAAAAATCACCCTCCCTCCCGCCGCCGGTGAGTCCATCCCGAAGGCCTTGCTTGCCGATTCCCTCGGCGTGGCGGATGCCTTCCTGCAAGCAGTTTTGAAACAGGACTTCGAGTTCGCCCGCGCCTTCGTCGATCCCGCCACTGTGTCCGATGCCAAGATCGCCGGTCTTTGCATCCTCTTCGAAGAAGGCGAATACCGCATGCGGAAAACCAAACCCCTGCGCGCCATGTTCCAGCGTCAGGACACCGTCGGATACCTCGCCAACGTCGAAACCGCCGATGGCCAGCAAACCGCGCAATTCAGCCTCAACCTCCGCCAACCCCCGGCTCCATCGAACTGGCTCGTTTCCGAGATCAATCTCGATCAACTCCTCGCCGACTACGCCCGCCGTGTCGCCGGGGGCGATGTGTATTACTCCCCTCTCGTCAAGAATCCATCCGGTGGTGACACGCTCGCCCTCTACTTCGAGTTCGACGAAGATGACATGAATCCGCGCACGCGCCGCCAGTTGGAAATCGTTTCCATGATTCTCAGGGCAGACCCCGGCAAGAAACTCACCTTGAGCGGCCATACCGATTCTCTCGGCACCGAGGATTACAACAAAAGCCTCTCCGCCCGCCGCGCCGATGTCGTGCGCGACTTCCTCACCAAGGCTGGCGTGAACGCCGCGCAGATCGTCACCGTCGCCAAAGGCTCCAGCCAACCGCGCCGCCCCAACCTCACCGAGACCGGCGAAGACAACCCCGAAGGCCGCCGCGCCAACCGCCGCACCGAGATCTATCTCGATTTCTGATAGATAAAAACGGAGCGCTGGCTTCAGCCGGCGCGAGTCAAAAACAAAACATCCGCCCCCGGCACGCGGACCGGAGGCGGATGGATTCGGATTCAATCAAAAGTTTCAGAGCGCGCGCAACGCATCCTTCACTGCATCGAAGTTCGGCAGGTCCTTCGGATGATCCTGCACTTCGGCGTATTGCACCACGCCGTTTTTATCGATCACGAAGGCCGAGCGCTTGGCCACGCCGCCCATGATCAGATTGGCTTCGGGGAGGAATTGATCGTAAGCCACGCCGTAAGCCTTGGCCACTTCGTGTTCATAATCGCTGAGCAGCGGGATGGTGATGCCTTCTTTTTCCGCCCATGCGGCCTGTGCGAAGGGATTGTCTCCGGAAATGCCGAGCACCTTGGCATCAAGCGATTCATATTCGGAAATTCCTGCGGAAATATCGCAGAACTCCGTGGTGCAGACGCCCGTGAAGGCCATCGGCACGAAGAGCAGCACGATGTTGGATTTTCCGATGAGGTCGCTCAGTTTCACGAGCTGCGGGCCCTCGGCGGTTTTGGTGACGAGGGTGAAATCAGGGGCTTTGTCGCCTACTTTGATGGACATGGTGGTTTCTGGGGTTGTGGTGGTGAGGCCCGGACTATAGAACGCTCCCGCCGTTTATGTCATACGAATTTTCAGATTTTGGCCGCCACCTCGGATGCGGGAGTGGAATTGAGGAACTGATGGACGATTTGGGCCACGCCCTAGCCAGCGGCGGGCCGGATTTGAAAATGCTCGGCGGCGGCCAACCGGCGCGGATCCCGGCCATGACTGCGGTCTGGCGCAAGCGGATGGAAGAGCTGATGGAGGAAATGGGCGGTCTCGAACGCGCCCTCACCACCTACGATCCGCCACGGGGAAATCCGCATTTCCTCCAAGCCATCGCCACCCTATTCCGCGAGACTTTCGGCTGGAATCTCGGCCCCGAGAACATCGCCGTCACCAGCGGTGGGCAGACCGCCTTTTACTTTCTCTTCAACCTGCTCGCCGGAGAAATGCCGGATGGCCCCCGCCGCAAGATCCTGCTCCCGCTGGTGCCGGAATACATCGGTTATTCGAACCAGGGCGTCAGCGGCGACTTGTTCCATGCCATCCCGCCGCTCATCGAAAAAACCGGACCGCACGAGTTCAAGTATCGCGTCGATTTCGATAAGCTTGAAATCACTCCGGACATTGCCGCGATCTGCGCCTCCCGCCCTACCAATCCCACGGGCAATGTGCTCACCGATGAGGAAATTTCGCGCCTTTCCGCGATCGCCAAACAACACAAGATCCCACTCATCATCGACAACGCCTATGGCGCGCCCTTCCCCGGCATCATCTTCGCGGATGCCGCGCCGTATTGGGATGAACATGTGATCCTCACTTACAGCTTGTCCAAGATCGGCCTGCCCGGCACCCGCACCGGCATTGTCATCGGCCCGCCGGAGATCATCCGGGCGCTCGGTTCCATGAGTGCCATCGCCGGGTTGTCCAATCCGAACATCGGCCAACAAATCACCCTGCCGCTCATCAAATCCGGCGAGATCCTGCGACTCAGCCGCGAGGTGGTGAAACCCTTCTATCAGGAAAAATGCCGTCTCGCCCGCGCGGCAGCAGAAGAGATATTCGGCGATGATTTCGAATGGTTCATGCATCGCAGCGAAGGTGCCTTGTTCCTCTGGTTCTGGTTTCCCGGCCTGCCCATTTCCTCCAAGGAACTCTACGAACGCCTCAAACAACGCGAGGTCCTCGTCATTCCCGGCCACTACTTTTTCTTCGGCCATGACAATCCCAATTGGAAACACCGTCACGAATGCATCCGCGTCTCCTATGCCATGGATGAAACGGTCGTCCGCGACGGACTCCGCATCATCGCGGAAGAAGTGCGCCATTGCATGAATCTCGCAAACGCGTGACTTGCCACCCTCCCGTGGCTGTGGCGAGATGCTCCGCACCATGAGACTCGGACTCGGACTCTACCGCCACCACCTCGATACCGAACACTTCCGCTTCGCCAAACAATGCGGCTGCACCGATGTGGTCGTCCACCTTGTCGATTATTTCCGCTCTCCCAAGAATGATGCCGGCGATCAACCCGTAGGCGACGACGCCGGTTGGGGACTTGCCGGCGGCTCGGATGAATATTGGACCAAGGAATGGCTTTGCGGTCTGCGCGAACGCGTCGAAGCCGAAGGCCTCCGCATTGCTGCCATCGAAAACTTCGATCCCGCCCACTGGCATGATGTCTTGTTGGACGGACCGAAAAAAGCCGAGCAGTTGGAACACCTCAAACAAATCATCCGCAACATCGGAGCCGCCGGCATCCCCGTCATGGGATATAACTTCTCCATCGCCGGAGTCGCCGGCCGCGTCAAAGGACCCTACGCCCGCGGCAATGCGGAATCCGTGGGCATGGACGGTCCCTACGATATCCCCATGCGCAATGGCATGGTCTGGAACATGGTCTATGATGAAGATGCTGAACCCGGCACCATTCCCTCCGCCACTCACGAAGAGTTATGGCAACGTCTCAAGGATTTCCTGGATGCCATCCTGCCCGTAGCCGAAGAAGCCGGAGTCATCATGGCTGCCCACCCGGATGATCCACCGATGCCCTTCGTCCGCGGCCAGCCACGTCTGGTCTATCAGCCATCGATGTATC
>JALOTR010000231.1 GCA_025457805.1 Akkermansiaceae bacterium
GCGCCGTGGTTTCCTTTCTCGATCTCACCACCAACACCGAGATCCGCCATTCGCGCCGCGATTTCGATAACTCGGAAAGCCCCAGCGCCCTCACCTATACCCCGCTCGGAGATACCCTGCTGGTCGCCCTTCAAGGAAACAACCAGATCTCCGGCATCGATGCCCTGAACCTCGCCCCGCTCGTCGAAGGCGACACGCCCGGATCCACACTCACCTCGCCCGCCGTAGTCACTCTCGAACTCAGCACCGGCCTCGCCCCGCAAGGCCTGCTCGTCGATAGCGCGTCCGGCCGCCTCTTCAGCCAGGATTTCATGGGACGCTCCGTCACGGTTCGCAATGCCGCCCCGCTCCTCGTTGAAAACCGCAGCACGCTCCCACTGATCGCCACCACCCCCACTGTCGCCACCGAACCGCTCGCCGCCAATGTTCTGTTAGGAAAACAGATTTTCTACAATGCCGCCGACCCGCGCATGAGCGCCGATAGTTATATCAGTTGTGCTTCCTGCCACATCGATGGCGGACACGATGGGCGCGTGTGGGATTTCACCGGTCGCGGCGAAGGCCTGCGCCGCACCACCGACCTCCGTGGCCGCAGCGGCATGGGCCACGGCGCGGTGCATTGGTCGGGAAATTTCGATGAAATCCAGGACTTCGAGCACGACATCCGCGGCCCCTTCGGCGGCACCGGATTCCTTGATCTCACGCCCCAGCAATTCACCTCCCGCCACCCATCGCCCGCCAGCGGAAAATCCGGCCTCAGCGCCGATCTCGACGCACTGGCAGCCTACGTCACTTCCCTTGATCCCAGCCACACCCCTCGCAGCCCTTCCCGCCAATCAAACGGCACCTTCACCGCCGCCGCCCTCCGCGGTCAGACGGTCTTCCAATCGCAAAATTGCAGCTCCTGCCACAGTGGACCCGCCCTCACCAACAGCGCGCTCACCCAGGTCGGCACCCTCTCCGCCATCAGCGGCCAGCGCCTTGGCTCCGTTCTAACAGGCATCGACACACCCACCCTCCACGGCCTCCACGCCACCCGCTCCTACCTCCATCATGGCCAAGTCGAGACACTCGCCGATGTCTTCTCCTACACCGGCGGCACCCTGTTCCCCGCAGTCTCCGCGCAATTTCTCACCACCATCAACCCCAACGCCGTCGGCCCCTTCCTCGACAACCCTGCCGAGGGCGGCGGCGGTTACTATCGCGGCCCCTTCGGTGGTTCCTCCGCCTTCATCGGGGAGGAAAACGGAGCCGCCACCCCGCCAGGAGTGCGTTTCCAGAATGTCGATGGCGGCCCTGCTGGCGGCCCGGCGCGCCTGACCCTCCGCTACATTCGCCAATACAACAACGGCACCGCCCTCCTCCGCATCAATGGCGTCCAGCAAACCCTCAACGTCCTCCGCCAATTTCCCGACAACTCGTGGCAAACCAGCGGCTGGCGCTCGATCACTGTGGAAACCACCCTCAACCCCGGACCCGTCAACACCATCGAAGTCCTCCGTGGAAATGGTGACCTCATCCTCAATACTCTCCTCGTTTCCAATTCCACCCATCTCGCCCAAGCCCAGCCTCACCGCCTCGTCCAGAGCCTGACCACTGGCGACCGCGACGACCTGCTCGCCTATCTCCGCCAGCTCGACGGCCGCGATGCCACTGGCACCCCACTCCCACCGCCCGCCGCACCTGCCCCGCAACCGCCCGGCATCGTCAGCGCACCCGGCGATATCACCCTCGCCACCGGAAATCCGCTCAGCCTCACCGTCGCAGTCAGCGGCAGTGGCCCATTCAACTTCCAATGGCATCGCGGGACCACCCCGGTCGGATCGAATAGCCCCACCCTCGAAATTTCCTCTGTCCAGCCCGCCGACTCCGGGTCCTACACCGTCACCATCACCAATGCGGTGAATCAAATCACCACGCCGCCCGCCCAAGTCACCGTCAATCCCGCCCTCGCCATTACTACGTCCGCCCTGCCGGTCGCGAAACAAGGCCGCGCCTATCAGACCACCCTCAGCGCCATCGGCGGCATTTCAGCCCGCACTTGGGACCTCGTTGCCGGTGTCCTTCCACCTGGACTCAGCTTCTCCGCCGCAGGCCAACTCAGCGGCACTCCCACCGCCCCGGCCATCGCCCATCTCACCTTCCGTGTGACCGACAACTCCGGCTCCGCCACCCGGACTCTCACTCTCAGCGTCCCGCAAATCGGCGGTTTCGTGGCAGATCCCGACCTCGTTCTTCACTACACCTTCGATGAAGCCGCTGGCACCCGCATTTGGGACGCCGCGCCCGCCGGAAACAACCACGCCACCGATGTTCCCGCCGCCCACTGGGTTTCGGATGGTCGTTTTGGCTCCGCCTACGGTCCCGCCAATGCCGCCCAGACGCTCAACCGCTTCTTCCCCGCCAACCAGGCCGACCTCGACTTCGACCCGCGCGGCGAACCTTACACCATCTCCCTCTGGGTCCGCACTGCTGCCACCGGCGGCTACAACACCATCCTCGGCAAAGACAACGGCGTTTCCCCCAACAACGCCCAATACCGGCTCTGGATGATCAACAGCCCGAACTCCCTCCAAGCAATCAATGGCAACCAATACAGCGGCACCTTCAATGTCTCCGCCCACCCCCTCAACAACGGCCAGTGGCACCTCGTCACCCTCGTCAACTACCTCGACGGCAGCACCTGGCGCAGCCGCATTTATTACAACGACGGCAGCAGCTTCAGCCAGTTCAACACCGGCACCGGCGGTCGCCAGCCCGGCCTCCTCCGCATCGGCGATACCACGCTCGGCGGCAATTCCTGGCAGGGCCAGATCGACGACCTCCGCATCTACCGCCGCGCCCTCACCCAGCCGGAAATCGCCGCCCTCTACAACCCGCCGCCCCTCCAAACCTACGACACCTGGCTCGCCGCCCTTGCCAATCCCCCGGCCACCCACCAACGCGGCCTGCTCGACGACCCCGATGCCGATGGTCTCGCCAACCTGCTCGAATACGCCCTCGGCTCCCACCCCAACAACCCCGCCAGCCACATCGCACCCAGCCTCACCAAATCGCCCACCAACCTCAGCCTCAGCTACCCCCGCCTGCGCGCCGATCTCCTCTACCAGGTCGAAACCTCCACCGACCTCCAAAGCTGGACCACCATCGGCGTCCTCCAGGACAGCACCACCCCCCTCGGCCAACCCGCCACCGCCACCCTCCCCATCACCCCCGAAACCGAAAAATCCTTCCTCCGCCTCCGCGTCACCGAGTGATGCCCGTCATGAGCCACCACCCTGTAGCGGCGAGTCTGCGACCGCCGCACTTCACCCTGCGGCAGAGAAGGCCAGCACCAAGCCAATACACATAAAGCCAATCCCATAGCACACGACAACTGAGCATGAGGAGAATGATTTTTTTATGTCTCCAGTGATTTGGTGGTTCAGGAATTGGTGAGAACGCTTCTGGCTATGTCGTCGAGCCGGACTGGGATGCAGTCGATTGGGATAATCAGTCCGCTTGGTGTTCTCACCACATTGGCAGGCCGTAAATCGAATACAGCGAGGTCGTCGCGAACGAACGCAAGCGAATCTTTATAGCCGACTGACAAGTGGGCCGGCAGGGAGCTGAAACCCAGCTCGGCTGTCATCATTTCGATAATTTCCGATTCATCCGCAGGGTCTCCGGGAACATCTGCCTGGCGGGTGATGATGGTGGACTGAGTGCGCAGGCCGCCGATTCCTACGAAGGTGATTTGGTCCCGAAAGATTTCGTTCTGAAGATGGAGCCGTTGGAGGTATTCGTGGGGAAGTCCCGGTTCCAAAGAGGGTGAACCAAATTCAAATGAAACGACATAACCCGCTTGGGAAGGCTTGGTGAATTTCAACCAAGAGGCGTTGGCGGAATCAAAAGTAAGGTCGTGCTCCCGACCGCCTTCTTTCAGCGCTTGGAGACCTTCGTAGAATCGTCCGCTTTCTTCGGCCCATGCGACAAGGCGGCGGAAGCTTTCGTCGTAAATGGACCACTCGTCGATTTCGCCATCCGGTCCACTTGGGCGTAGGCGTCGTCCGAAGTCCTCGATGACTTCGTCGAGCGGGCGGTCGCGATCCGGGTGAGGTAATCGTTTTGTTTCATCCAAGTTGGGTGGGATCCTATCCTCAATGCAGCCAGAGTTCCAGTGCGAAGTTCTGAGCGAAACTGGAGATTCGCGCGAAATGAATTTCGCGGTCCAATTGAAGAACGGCCGAGACACCCACTCCCATCAATTCGGGTAACTGATTCGAGCTCGATGGAGGGTGAAGGCGTCTTCGGATAGGAGAAAGAGACAGGCGTTGGGTCAAAAATCGGGATTGGAAATACCAAGTGGAGTGGTAAAGTCCGCTCATGAGCGAAGCTGTTACTTTTTCACCCGAGCAAAAACGGCCGGCACTGCATAAGCTGATTGACGCGTTGCCAGCCGAGGAGCTTGAGCTGGTGGAGCGGGTGCTTGCGCGTTTGGAAATTGACCGGGTATGGAAGGACGTCCGGCAGGGATTCACCCAGGATTGGGCTGAGGGGAAATTCGTGCGGCTGGATGAGATCATCGGAGAAGTCCGCACCGATCTTGAGAAACGCAGCGCATGATTGTGGTGCTGGACACCAACGTGGTGATTCAGGCCCTCAACCGGAACCACTACTTCGCGATCATTCTCGAGGATTGGTATGCGGGGCGGTTTCCACCGACATCCTTTTTATATATAAAGCCAGGCTCGTAGCACACGAAATTGATCGGACTTCCTGCCAACCCTGACCATCGCCGCCAAAAACCTCGCCACGGAAGTGACCAACCACAACGTGCAGCAGGCTAGCTGCGCTACGAAAACCGGTCTTGAGATCAGCCCTGGTTTGGGTAATTTGCTCCCATGAGCACGGTGCAGGAAATCGAAAAAGCCATTCAACAACTGCCGCGTGAGGAGATTTTCCGTCTTCGGGAGGTGATCCAGCACCGCTTTGATGACGAATGGGATCGGCAGTTTGCGGACGACGCGGAGTCCGGTTTGCTCGACGAAATCGCGGCTGCCGCATTGGCGGAGCACAGGTCTGGCAAAAGCACTCCCCTTCCGCGGGATGAAAAGTAGGGCTGTCGCCAGTTTCTGGGCGGGCTATGATCGCTTGCCCGGCGAAGTCCGGAAACTCGCGGACAAGCAATACCGACTTTGGCTGGAGAACCCTTCTCATCCGTCGGTTCAGTTCAAAAAGGTCGGACAGTATTGGACGGCCCGAATCACGGATGACTATCGCGCGGTAGGGGTGAGGGATGAGGATACGATAGTCTGGTTCTGGATCGGGACTCATTCGGGATACGACAAGCTTTTGAAAAGGCGGTAGCGCGAGTCGGCCTCGGCGGATTCGGGCGAAATGAATTTCGCGGTCCAATTGAAGAAAGGGCGGAACGTCCTTTCCGCTTGGAAGAGCACGGCGGAGATCAAAGAACGCGATATCGTCGCGGACGAATACACATAAAGCCAGGCTTGTAGAGTGCCCTCGGCAGCTGACCTTGGGAGCATTCGGCAGGAGCGGGTTCATTTTGAACCCTGTCTCCAGCGGACATTCTGTCCGCCGGAACGCATGATCCGAATTGCCAA